>JACCVZ010000238.1 GCA_013697905.1 Nocardioidaceae bacterium | reverse complement strand
GCCGGCTTGGCGCGTGTGCCCGGCATCGGGCAGTCGAAGCTCGACAAGTACGGCGGGCAGGTGCTGGCCCTTTGTGCGGCCCGGCGGCGAGGCTCCGACGCGTCCTGACCGTCGGTGCGAGAAGTTTCCCGACTTTTTCGTTCACGACGGCTAATTCGTTTGCGCCGCTGATCTCGACGCGCGTACGCTGCTTAAACCGCGGTCGAGAACCTTCGGCCGCCGGTTCTGACAACGCAAGCTCTGGCGTCCCGGCGTCAGCGCCGACATCTCTCGAAAGGAGGACCAGCGAAATGTTGAACTCGATCATCACCACCGCGGCGCCCCTGGCGACGCGTTTCCGCATGCCTGTCCTCCTGGGGATCCCGGCTACGGGTGCGTCTGTCGAGGGTCGTTGCACGGCAGCTGGTACGTCGCACGCCTACAGCGCTTTCGTCCCGGCATTCCAGAAGGACGCTTTCTCGGGCGTTCGTGCTTGGAGCCCACCGGTCATACAGTGACATTCCTTGACCGGCACCTCCAAGCCGCGGACTCCCCTACCGGGATCCGCGGCTTTTTCTTTACCCCGTCCCATCGACGAAGGTCTGAAGGAGGTGAAACACATGACAATCAGCGTCCTCGACGCCCTCATCAACAGTGAGGAGGCCGACGCGGAGAGCTTGCCATGCCGGTCCAACGACCCCGAGCTGTTCTTCGCCGAGTCCCCAGCCGACGTCGAGCTGGCTAAGGCGCTGTGCCGCACCTGCCCGGTGCGCGCCGAGTGCCTCGCAGGAGCACTTGACCGCCGCGAACCATGGGGAGTGTGGGGAGGGGAACTGCTCGTATCCGGAGCGGTTGTCGCCCGCAAGCGGCCCCGGGGTAGGCCTCGTAAGTGCGACGTTGCCGCCTGAACGCAACCCGCAACCACCGCGAGGCCGCACGAGCCTTCGCCCAGCAGAGAGTCCGAATCCTGATGACCCACCCAGACTTCCCGAACAGGAGCCACGAAATGAATCTGATGCATGAAGAACTGGCTCGCGCCCATAGGGACGCGCGCCTCCGGCAGGCGCGAGAACAGCGGCTTGCCCGCTCCCTGCACCGCGCGCAGAAGCTCGCCCTGCGGGCCGAGCGCGCGAGCCAGCAGGCTCGCCTGCTCCTCGCCCGCGCACTGTGATTGCTGCGCCTCGGCGCGACCCGGTGCCCGGACCTTTCGCTTGCGGAGGGTCCGGGCACTATCGTTTGTCGAGGTGCTCGCCTGTGACGTGTGCGGCAAATCTCCTGATCCGCCTGCAGCTGCCGATGACGTCCCGCTGACGTGGATGAGCTCGGTGGAGAACGGCCGACACCTCCACTACTGCGAACACTGCACGCGCGAGCACCTGCGTAGCATCGAGTCCAAGCTCGATGCCGAGTGGTGGTGACGCCGGGAGTGCACCGGGCTGTCTCTCGCCGCCTGTGCCCTGGCCGTGCCTCGACTCAGCTCACACAGCGGGCGCGAAGCCGGGCAGAGCCTCGGCGAGGATGTCCGCGAACGGCGCCTCTGTCTCGAGCTGGGAGAGCACTCCGATGCCGCCGAGCCAAACCCGATGGATCAGCAGGAACTCCGGTGGCAGGTTGATCTTCAGCACCGTCGTGTAGCCGGGGGAGCGCGGGTCGTTGATGCGAGCGAACTGCTCCCGCATCCATGAGCGTGAAAACGTGAACGTCGGTGTCATGGCTGGCTCGACGAACGGCGTCAGGTATGCCCGCAGTTCCTCGATGTCGATGGACACGCTGTCCTTGACAAACCCGACCGACCGAAGCCCTGCTAGCACAGCCTCGTAGTCATCATCGACTGCTTGGCGAAGCAAGGCCCCGATGACGGGGGGGAGCCCGCCGTCCGGAAGACGGGCGACGGCGCCGAAGTCGACGACGCCCATCCGACCGTCCGGCAGCAGCCGAAAGTTTCCCGGGTGCGGATCGGCATGGAGCATGCCGGCGCGCTCGGGGCCTGAGAACAGGAAGCGGACGTAGAGCTCTCCGTAGCGGGCCCGGTCCGCCTTGCTGCCTTCGGCGATGAGACGGGCCAGCGACCGATCTGATGTCAGCCACTCGGACACGAGTACGGTCCCGGCCTGGTGCACCACCGCGGGTACCACGATGTCGGGATCGTCGGCGAAGGCAGCAGCGAAACGGGTCTGCGCGTCGGCTTCGAGGGCGTAGTCGAGCTCCTCGGCGACCCTGGCCTGAAGCTCCTCCACCAGCGGCTTGATGTCGAGGCCGGGGATCAACCCCCCGAACACCCGCGCCGCCCGGCTGATCTGCCGCAGGTCACCCATCAGCGCCTCTCCGGCACCGGGGTACTGCACCTTGACTGCCACGTCACGACCATCGCGCCACACAGCCCTGTGGACCTGACCGATCGACGCCGCCGCGGTCGGGTTGTCGTCGAACGACTGAAAATTGGACCGCCAACGGGCGCCCAGCTGCCGGCTCAGCACCTGGTGCACGAGGGCTGCCGGCATCGGTGGTGCGGCGTCCTGGAGTGCGGTGAGCGTCGCCCGGTACGGCGCCACGAGGTTCTCGGGGAGGGCGGACTCGAAGATCGACAAGGCCTGGCCGAACTTCATGGCGCCGCCCTTGAGCTCACCCAGTACCTTAAACAGCTGCTCCGCGGTGGCCTGCTGCAGCTGGGCGGCGACTGCTTCCGCGGGGGCGCCGCCGACCCGGCGTCCGAAGCTCAAGGTGGCGCGACCGGCGTACCCCAGCGGGAGGGAAGCCAGCCGGGCCGTCCGGATCACCGTCTTCTTCGGGAGGTCGCTCACGCTCCCATTGTGTCGTGCCACTGCGGCCAACCACAGCCGCATCTGGGATGAGGCGCGAACGTCTCACTGCTGATGAGCCCGAATCCCTGCGGGACCTCGATCAGCCGACTCCACGACTGCGGGCGCAGCCCACTCGCCCAGATACCAAGGTCATGCGTCGCGAGCGCCGCCACCAGCGCTGCCAACAACGGGTCGCAGGCGGGAACGGGCAGCGGCCTGGCGACGCTGGATGCCACCAGCGTCGGCC
>JACCVZ010000231.1 GCA_013697905.1 Nocardioidaceae bacterium | reverse complement strand
CGTCAGTCCCAGCTGAGGATCAGGTGAACGACGTTGTGACCAGATGTGGCGAGGTGTTGCACCTGCAGCTCGGCTGTCAGGTAGCCGACCGTGCCGCGCATGAACGGTGAGTCGACGCTGGCGGCGGCGTTGACCCGGCGCAGTGAGGGTGGTCCGCCTCGGTCTGGGCGGCGGCCTCGTACACCGCGCCCGGGGTCACCTGATAGTGCGGAAACAGTCCCACGAGCGGTGAGCCTAACCCCTCACAGGGCCACGGAAATCCGCCGCCGGGTCATGGCCCGACAACGAACTCGAGAGCGGCCAGGCGTCGCCTCAGCCTCTCATCGGCGGTGAACAGCTGGTCGCGCAAACGCTCGGCCACGGCGGCGTACAACATGTCGTAGATCGGGTGTTCGTCGTAGCGGCGTGACAGGTCCCAGGCTCGGTCCCGGTCTAGGGCATCGTCGAGGAGCGTGATCGGGAGTCGCCGCAGACGCTGATAGGCATCGTCGGCCGCGGCACCGTCCCACCTGTGACGTCGGCATCCGTTGATCAGCGCGTTGGCCACCTCCTCGAGAAGGAGACGAGGTGCATAGAGGGGTGTGGCGGCTCTGGCCAGGCGTACCAGCAGCTGCCCCGCCGGTGCGTGCGGGTCGACGTCGGGCGCCACCCAGTCGACAACAATGCTGGCGTCAACGACCGCCATCGCCGCCGCCGGCGGACCGAGCCTCGCGATCTGCCAGGACCAGGTCGCTCGCAGTCGTGGCACCGCCACGCGCTGACTTGCGCGATCGGCGGGATTGCGTTGCCCACTCCTGCAAAGTCAGCGCCTGACCGGAGGAGACGGGCTTGCCACTGATGCGTAGGACGTCGTCGCGAGCGACCATCAGCCGACGGCCCTGCCGCCGAGCCTCCAGGCGTCCACTCCACACCCACCGCCGCACCGTCTCCGGCGTACGGGAGGCCAAGGTCGCAGCCTCCTGAACACTTATTACTACACCATCATCACCCTGCATAGAGTGATGATATAGCGGAGATCGCCGGTTGCGGACGGACGCGCGCTGTTTCACTCGTCCAGGTCGGGTGGTGGATCCGCCGCTCCGGCGCGCTCGTCGCGCGTTGCCCACTCCAGCAAAGGCTCCAGGGAGAAGACCGCATCGTCGATCCCCGAGTGCAGGTCGCCGAGCGCCGCGAACCGCTGGGGCACTGTGGCGATGGTGAAGTCCGAAGGCAGCACGTCGTCGACCTCGTCCCACCTGATCGGCGTGGACACCGTCGCCTGAGGCACTCCGCGCACCGAGTACGCACAGGCGATCGTGTGGTCGCGGGCGTTCTGGTTGTAGTCGACGAAGAGCTGATCCGGCCCTCGGTCCTTGCGCCACCAGGTGGTGGTCACGTCGCCACCTGAGCGCCGCTCGACCTCTCGCGCGAAGGCGAGGGCGGCCCGGCGTACGTCGGCGAAGGTCCAGCGCGGCTCGATCCGCACGTACACGTGCAGCCCCTTCCCGCCCGATGTCTTGGGCCAGCCGACGGCACCCAGCTCGTCGAGGACCTGATGGCTGACGTGTGCCGCGCGACGGACCGTGTCGAACGTGCACGCAGACATCGGGTCGAGGTCGATGCGCCACTCGTCGGGCCGCTCGGTGTCTGCGCGACGGGAGTTCCAGGGGTGGAACTCGACGGTGGACATTTGCACAGCCCAGACCACGCTGGCGATCTCGGTGACGCAGAGCTCGTTGGCGTGCCGGCCGTATCGGGGGAACTCCACGCGCACGGTCTCGACCCAGGGCGGGGCTCCGTGCGGCAGCCGCTTCTGGTGCACCTTCTCCCCGGCGACGCCGTCGGGGAAGCGGTGAAGCATGCACGGGCGCTCACGCAGCGCCCGCACGATGCCGTCGCCGACGCTCAGGTAGTAGTGGGCGAGGTCGAGCTTGGTCGCACCGCTGGCCGGGAAGTACACACGGTCGGGGTTGGAGATCCGGACCGTCCGGTCGCCGACGTCGAGCTCCACCGCAGGGCTCGTGCTGCGACCGGCTGCCATGCGCCCCAACCTAATCGCTCTGCCCCTGGTTCGGACGCCGCAGCACACGGGCGCGCCTCCAGGTCGGGATGCGTGAGGATGGGCCGATGACACAGGCGACGCTGCGTTCGGCCCGCATCACGCTCGTCCCTCTGTCGCCCGAGCACCTCGAGCGCGAGATCGAGCTCGACTCCGATCCCGAGGTGATGCGCTACCTGGGAAACGGCAAAGCGCGCACCCGCCAGGAGGTCGAGGGCTACCACCATCGTCGGCTGGCGGCGGCCGAGCGGGTGACGGGCCTTGGGTTCTGGACGGGCTACGTCGATGGGCATTTCGTTGGCTGGTGGATTCTCGAACCGGCCGAGCGCCCCGACCAGGGCCAGGTCGAGGGCCAGGCCGAACTGGGTTACCGGCTGCTTCGTCGCTACTGGCGGCAGGGCCTCGCGAGCGAGGGGGCGCGCGAGCTCATCAGACATGGCTTCGAGGACCTCGGGCTGTCCCGGATCTTCGCCGAGACGATGGCAGTCAACGCTGCCTCCCGCGCCACCATGGCCGCGCTCGGGATGACGTACGTCCGGACGTTCCACCTGCACTGGGAAGAGCCGATCCCCGGCGCCGAACAGGGCGAAGTGGAGTACGCCATCACCAAGGACCAGTGGATCGCGACTAGCTCGAGATAGGTAGCAAGTTCCGGGCGAGCAGCCACGACCCGCGGACGTGCGTTTCCATGTGAACAATGCAGATCCCTTGTTCACATGGCAAACGCGCCGGGACGCTCAACGGCGCCGCAGCGCCGGATCGGACAGCGTCGGAGAGGTCCAGCCCCGGTCCGCCGCGTTGAGGTTCGTCCCGGGCGGCACGATCTCGTCGATCCGGTCCAAAACGTCGGCACTCAGCGCACCATCGGTGGCCGTCAACTGCTGCTCGAGTTGCTCCATCGTGCGTGGACCGATGATCGATGCTGTCACGGCCGGATGGGCGAGCGTGAAGCCCAGCGCCAGCTCGATCAGCGACATCCCCGCCTCCTCCGCCAGCTTCCCGAGCGCGGTGACCGCGTCGAGCTTGGCCTGGTTCTCCGGCAGGGACAGGTCGTACTGGTCCGGCACCCGCTCCGAGCGCCGACTCGTGTTGTCCTTCCCGGCCCCGAACCGGCCCGACAGCCAGCCCCCGGCCAGCGGACTCCACGGGATAACACCCATACCATAGGCCTGCGCCACAGGGAGCAGCTCCGCCTCGACACCGCGCGCCAGGATCGAGTACGGCGGCTGCTCGGTGACGAATCGCCCGAGGCCGAGCCGCTCCGACGCCCAGTGCGCCTCGACGACCTGATGTGCTGGAAACGTCGAACAGCCGAAGTAACGGATCTTGCCGGCACGCACCAGGTCGGTGAGCGCGCCCAGCGTCTCCTCGATGTCGGTGGACGGATCCGGACGGTGGACCTGGTAGAGGTCGATCCAGTCGGTGCCCAGCCGGCGAAGGCTGTTGTCGACTTCCATGGTGATCCAGCGGCGGGAGTTGCCGGCGTTGCCGGGATCCTCCCCCATCTGGCCGTGCACCTTCGTGGCCAGCACGATTCTTTCGCGGCCGATCTCCCCGAGCGCCTTGCCGACTATCTCCTCAGACTCCCCGGCGGAATACACGTCCGCGGTGTCGATGAAGTTGATGCCCTCGTCAACGGCTCGCGAAATGATACGGACCGAGTCGTCGTGATCGGGGTTACCCCAACCGCCGAACATCATCGTCCCGAGACACAGGGGGCTGACCTTGACTCCAGTGCGACCAAGTGTTCGATGCTCCATAGGCTCGACCCTACGCCGAGTCTCGCTCAGGTCCGGGGCGAGTCGTTCGGCGGGCGGTCGTCCTGACCGGAGGGTACGACGCTTCGTCCGCTGCGGCGTGGGGAGCGCCGTTGCGAGCAGGGCGGCTGGCGGCTGAACCCAGCCCGTTGAGCTACCGGCTCCAGCCAGGTTCTACTGCTGGCTGGAGCTCGCCCACAGGTCGACGCCGGAGTCGACGGCGTACTCGTCGATCCGGGCGAGTTCGTCGTCGGTGAAGTCGAGGTTGTCGAGAGCC
>JACCVZ010000206.1 GCA_013697905.1 Nocardioidaceae bacterium | reverse complement strand
GTCGAGCGGGCCGGCACAGGCGACCTGCTGACCCGCACCTCGCGCGATGTCGAAGCGCTCGGCTGGTCGGTCAGGTTCGCGCTGCCGGAGACGATCATCGCGTTCGTCACGACGGTCTTCTCGATCGGCGCGTGCATCCTGGTCGGGGCCTGGGTGCTGGTGCCCCTCATGCTCGGCGTACCGCTGCTGTTCGTGGCGACGCGCTGGTATCTGCGGCGTGCGCGCGACGGCTATCTGCGCGAGTCCGCGTCGTATGCCGCGATCAACGCGAGCCTCGCCGAGACGGCTGAAGGCGCCCGCACCGTCGAGGCGCTCGGGCTGGAGAAGCGGCGGCTGGACCGGATCGACGCCGACATCGCCGAGTCGTTCGCGGCCGAGCGCTACACGCTGATGCTGCGTACCGTGTGGTTCCCGTCGGCGGAGATCGGCTACCTCGTCCCGACAGTTGCCACTCTGTTGTTCGGTGGGTGGCTCCACAGCAGGGGCCAGGTGGAGCTCGGAGATGTCATCGCGGCGACGCTGTACGTGCAAGCGCTGATCGACCCAGTCGACCGGTTGCTGTCGTGGCTGGACGAGCTCCAGATCGGTGCGACGTCGCTGGCCCGCCTGCTTGGGGTCGGCAGCGTCCCCGACGACCGCGAGGTGTCGGGCCGCGAGCCGGCTCACGAGCGCATCGACGCAGCCGACGTGCACTTCGCCTACGTTGAGGGCCGCGACGTCCTGCACGGCGTGGACCTGCACGTCGACCGAGGCGAGCGCATCGCGATGGTAGGACCCTCCGGCGCCGGCAAGTCGACGATGGGACGACTGCTGGCCGGTATTCATCCCCCCGGCTCCGGAACGGTGACGATCGGTGGAGTCGGCATGACCGAGCTGCCCCTCGACGACCTCCGCGGCCACGTCGCGCTGGTGACGCAGGAGCATCACGTCTTCGTGGGCACCCTGCGCGACAACCTGGCCCTGTCTCTCAGTGAGCGCGACTCCGACGAGACGATGCGGGCGGCGCTGCGGGCAGTGGATGCCGAGGCGTGGGCACTGGCGTTGCCTGCCGGGCTCGACACCCGGGTTGGTTCCGGCGGCTTGTCGTTGTCGCCTGCCCAGGCACAACAGCTGGCGCTGGCCCGGCTGGTGCTCGCCGACCCACACACCCTGGTGCTCGACGAGGCGACATCGCTGATCGACCCGCGAGCGGCGCGCCACCTCGAGCGTTCGCTGGCAGGGGTGCTTGCTGGACGCACGGTGATCGCGATCGCGCACCGGCTCTTCACCGCGCACGATGCCGATCGGGTCGCAGTCGTGGAGGAGGGTCGGATCACCGAGATAGGTTCACACGACGAGCTGATCGCAGCGGACGGCTCGTACGCCGCACTCTGGCGATCCTGGCACGGCGAGACCGAGGGAGCATCCGTATGAGTTCCTCTGCTCCGGCACGGTCACGCCCGACGCTGCTCACGTGGTTGGCAGGTCGAAGCGCTCGCGGTCCTCTGCGGCCACCAGGTCGAGGTACTCCGGATGCCGCTCGATGTACCGCCGCACGAACGTGCACAGCGGCAGCACCGACAGCCCCCCATCGCGGACGGCATCGAGAGCCTGGCCGGCGAGGGTACTGCCGATGCCTTGGCCCTCAAAGCCGTCGTCGACCTCGGTGTGGGTGAGCGAGACCTTGCACCCACGACGGTGATAGTCCACGAAACCAGCCACGGCTCCCGCTATCTGCGCCTCGAACCTCTGCTCCGCTGAGTTGTCGACGACCTGAACGTGGTCCGTCGCATCTGTCATGGGCTCCCTCCTCGCGGTCGCTCCCGGCCACCATTGTGCGCGGGCGGGCGCAGCCGAAACCGCCCTCCCCTCTGTGGACGGGCCTGGGTGGGGACTAGACAATGAGCGGGTGCAGCCCTTCATCCTCCAGAACCTGTCCGAGCTCGCCACGCAGCGCCCGCCGGGCGGACAGGAGATCGTGCACTTCACCGAGTCGCTGGCGACAGCCGTGATCGGGGAGTTCTCGGCGAAGGGTGATCTGGTGCTCGACCCCTTCGCCGGTTTCGGGACCACATTGGTCGTTGCCCAAAGGCTCGGGCGGCGTGCGATCGGTGTCGAGCTGATGCCTGACCGCGTCCGCCAGATCTACGGCCGCATCGGCGTCGACTCTGCGGTGCTGACCGGCGATGCCCGAAACCTGGTCGACCTCGTCGATGACCGAGTTGACCTGTGTCTGACCTCGCCGCCTTACATGACAGCGAACAAGCACCCTGACAACCCGCTAGAGGCGTACGAGACCGCGACCGGTGACTACCCGACATACCTCGCCGAGCTCGAGGACGTCTTTCGTCAGGTCGCCGAACTGCTTCGCCCCGGGGGGCATGCTGTGGTCAACGTCGCCAACACCGTGAAGTCCGGCGTGATGACGCCACTCGCCTGGGACGTGGCGCGCGTGATCTCGAGGAATCTCCCATTGATTCAGGAGTGCTACCTCTGCTGGGACCGGCAGCCACCGGGCATCAGCGGCGACTACTGTCTCGTCTTCCAGCGCACGGGTGAGTAAGCATTCTCAGGCTCGGACCTTCAGAGGGGCTAGCGGCACCAGGCCCGGACAAGGCGTAGCACGATTACGGACTCACCAGCGAATAACAAACGCCTACGGGGTCCCGAGCCCAACCGGCCGTCTCGCTGGGCGAGAAGACACCTCCTGGTTGGAACACATCGGCGACTGCTCCGGTTGGCACCGACATGACAACCACGACGAACGACACCCTTGCCCCGACTTTCGACCTCGGTGGCGACCTGACCGTGCACCGGCTGGGTTATGGCGCCATGCAGATCACCGGAGACGGGATCTGGGGTCCACCCGTTGACCGCGCCGGCGCGCTCGAGGTGCTCAAGGCCGCCACCGGCGCCGGAGTGGATTTCATCGACACCGCCGACTCATACGGTCCGCAGGTGAGCGAGCAGCTGATCGCCGAAGCGTTGCACCCCTACGCCGATGAGCTGGTCATTGCCACCAAAGCCGGCCTCACCCGAACCGGGCCTGGCGAGTGGGTTCCGGTTGGTCGTCCGGCGTACCTCAAGCAGCAGGTCGAGATGAGCTTACGCACGCTCCGACTGGAGCGCATCGACCTCATCCAGCTGCACCGAATCGACGACGAGATTCCGCTCGCCGACCAGCTCGGCGCCTTCGCCGAGCTCAAGCAGCAGGGCAAGGTCCGCCACATAGGCGTCTCCGAGGTCTCGCTCGACCAGCTCAAGCAAGCTCGCGACATCACCGAGATAGCCAGCGTCCAAAACCTCTACAACCTCACGACCCGCGACGCCCAGGACGTGCTGGACTACGCGACAGCCGAGGGAATTGCGTTCATCCCGTGGTTCCCGATCGCGACCGGGGAGCTGGCCGGACCCAGCAGTCCCGTGGCCGAGATCGCAGCCGAGCTTGGCGCCACGCCGTCCCAGGTTGCCCTTGCCTGGCTGCTGCATACGTCACCGGTGATCCTGCCAATCCCCGGCACGAAGTCTGTCGACCATCTGCGAGAGAACCTGGCCGCTGCCGAAGTGTCTTTGTCCGATGCAGACATGCAGCGGCTGAACGAGCTGGCCTGACTCAGGTCTGTGGCGGCGTCTGTCTCAGACGCCGAGTTCCTCCGACGCCAACCGCACACCCTCGACACGTGCGCTGATTTTCTGGAACGCGATGTCACGGGCGAAGTCCGGTGAGCCGTGTTTGGGTTTCTCGTCGATGCTGAACGGCGAGAAGCCGCAGTCGTCGGTCGCGCCGAGCCGCTCCGTGGGGATGTACTTCGCCGCAGTCAGCAAGGCGTCGCGCACGCGCTCAGGCGTCTCGACCTCAGGGTTGAGCGGGTCGATCACACCGACGAAGCACACCTGCGGCACGCCGTTTGCGTCGTCCCGGCTGTGCTCGCCGATGAGTTGGTACACGTGCTCCTTGTCATCTTCGCTGGCGAGCTGGATCAGGAAGTAGCCGGCGTTCATCTGGAACATGCTCGGCAGCAGCTCCGCGTAGTCGACCTCCTTGCTGTGCACGGAATCCATGTCGCCGCCTGGACAAGTGTGGATCCCGATGTTGCGGCGCTCCTCGGGTGAGAACCGATCGAGAACGCGGTTGTTCAGGTCGATGAACTGCTGCAACATCCCGCGCCCGGTCCAAGGGTTGTTGGGGTCGTTCTTGTTCGCCAGCCTGCCCTCGGTGAAGTCGATCGAGACTCGCACGGCACCGGCCTCGAAGCACTTGCGAATGTCCTTCTCGCACTCGTCGACGAGGTCGGAGAGGAACTCTTCACGGGAGTAGCCGGGCACTTCTTCGTCGAGCGGATACAGCAGCATCAACATCGACGGCGCAATCACGGCCTGCTTCATGGGCACGGACGCCAGCGGGATCGCCTTCTCGAGATAGTCTGCGGCATACGTCTTGTAACGAAACGGGCCGCCGGTGAGTCGAGGCAGCTGCCGGTGGTGGCCGTCATCGAAGATTGCGAAGTACTGCCCGTCGCCCGCGAGGTTGTCGGCGAGTCCGGTTCCTGCGAGCGTGTCTGTGAGCGGGTACGTCGCGAAGCTCGACGCGCGCTGCTCCCCGTCAGTCACCATCGGGGAGCCCGTGCCCTCCATCCGGTGGATCGAGTCGCTACAGGCCTGATCCTGCTCGGCGATGAGCTGATCGTGGGTGATCTCGCCGGCGTCGTAAGCCGCGATGGCGGCCTGGAGCTTGGCGGGGCGGGGCAATGAACCGACGTTCTCGGTGGGGATGGGCACGTGAGCTCCTCGCTGGTGAAACGACAGTGACGTCGCCAAACCTAGGGCGGTGAGCCGAATATTGCAGCCTGCTGTCTCCGAGGCTGGACACGCGTTCCGATGGGTGAGAAGGCCCACCAGCCAAGTCAACCGTCACACGCCCAACACCTCGCGGACCTCTGGACGCCGCAACATGTGCACGCACCACTTGAAGTGTCCGTCGCTGCCTGAAGGACTGAAGCAGTTGGCTGTGATGAAGGCGTAGGCGGCTCGGTAGATCGCGAGTCGGGCGCGTTCGTATCCGAACTGATAGCGGATTGCCTCATCTAGCCGCGCTTCGCTTTGTGCAGCAGCGGGACCATACATGTCGTAGATGCTCGCTGCGATTGCTGCGTCGAAGGCGGGGTCGCCGATCGTCGACATGAATCCAAAGTCGAGGAGGGCCGTGGGACGCTCGTTGTGGACCAGAACGTTCCCAGGTACAAGGTCTCCGTGTACGAGCGCGGGGCTCGCTGGCGCGAGGTGTGCCACGTGGCCGGTCACAGCTGATACCAGGTCGTCGAGATCAGCCAATCGCGCTCCGAGTGATGCTTCGTTCTTGGCAACTCGACTCTCGACGAGGGCAGCCAGAGACGAGCCGAACGGCGTGCCGGCCCCGAATGCAGCCTCACCTTGGAGGATCGGGAGAATCGCCATGTTCGGGGTTGGTTCTGTGCCAGCGAGCGCTGTCAGCACCGAGACGACGGCGTCCACATGCGGCGCATCCAACGGTGGCGAAGCACCTGGCTTCCGCCAAAGCGGCTGCCCGACAAGCTTCATCTCCAGCGTCGCGCAGCGATC
>JACCVZ010000179.1 GCA_013697905.1 Nocardioidaceae bacterium | reverse complement strand
CGTCCCAAGGGGGCACCGCATGACCGTCACCGAAGACCGCCCGACCACCGAGGTCGGCTCGGCCCGCCGCCGCAAGGAGGATCGGCGGTTGATCACCGGCCGCACCCGGTGGACCGACAACCTGACGTTGCCAGGCATGCTGCACCTGGCGATGGTGCGCAGTCCGATGGCTCACGCCACGATCACCTCGATCGACGTCGACGCAGCGAAGCTGTCACCCGGTGTGGTCGCGGTCTTCACCGGCGCCGACATCAACGACGAGCAAGGCAGCCTGCCGTGCGCCTGGCCGGTCACCGAGGACCAGGTGGCGCCCCCGCATCCGTCTATCGCGGTCGACACCGTCAACTTCGCGGGAGAGATCGTCGCATGCATCGTCGCCCGCTCGGCGACCGCGGCCAAGGACGCCGTCGAGCTCGTCGACGTCGAGTACGACGACCTCCCGGTCGTGCTTGACATGGCTGCCGCTGCCGAGGGCGGTAACCTGACCCACCCGGACCTCGGCACGAACGTGTCGGCGCACTGGGTGTTCGACTCAGGCGAGGCGGGCACCGGCGCAGGTGTCGAAGAGGCGATCAACGGTTCCGACATCGTCATCGAGCGCACCTACCGCCAGCAGCGGCTGATGCCGGCGTTCATGGAGCCGCGCTCGGTCGTCGTCGACCCGACCGGCGAACAGACCACGCTGTGGTCGGCCACCCAGATCCCGCACATTCTCAAGCTGATGCTTGCGCTGACAACCGGGATGTCCGAGTCGAAGCTCCGCGTTATTGCGCCGGACGTTGGGGGTGGCTTCGGCGGCAAGCTTCAGGTGACACCCGAGGAGCTCATCACTCTGGTCGTGTCGCGCCGCCTCGGCAAACCCTGCAAGTACACCGAGACGCGCAGCGAGTCGTTGCTCGCCGCGCACCACGGCCGTGACCAGATCCAGAAGTTGACGCTGTCGGCCAACCGGGACGGCACGGTGACCGGGCTCAAGGTCCAGCTACTCGCCGACATGGGGGCCTACCTCGGCCTGGTGACCTCTGGGGTGCCGATCCTCGGTGCGTTCATGTACAACTCGATCTACAAGTTCCCGGCGTACCGGTTCGAGTGCACGAACGTCTTCACCAACAAGAACTGGACCGACGCCTACCGCGGCGCCGGGCGGCCGGAGGCGACGTACGCCATCGAGCGGCTGATGGATGAGCTCGCCGCCGAGGTCGGTGTCGACCCGTTGGAGATCCGGGAGAAGAACTGGATCAAGCACGAGGAGTTCCCGTTCTCGACGATCGCCGGGCTGGAGTACGACTCGGGCAACTACGAGGCGGCCACCGCCAAGGCACGCGAGATGTTCGGCTATAACGCCTTGCGCGCCGAACAGAAGGACCGGCGTGACCGCGGCGACCGGGTCCAGCTCGGCATCGGCGTCTCCACCTTCACCGAGATGTGTGGGTTGGCGCCCTCGCGGGTGCTGGGCTCGCTGTCCTACGGCGCCGGTGGCTGGGAGCACGCGTCCATTCGGATGCTGCCCAGCGGCAAGGTCGAGGTCATCACCGGTTCTAGTGGGCATGGCCAGGGCCACGAGACGGCGTGGAGCCAGATCGTGGCGGACCGGTTGGGCGTGCCGTTCGACGACATCGAGGTGCTACACGGCGACACGCAGATCTCACACAAGGGCCTCGACACGTACGGCTCGCGGTCGCTCACCGTCGGGGGGATGGCGGTTGTCGCGGCCGCCGACAAGGTCATCGAGAGGGCCAAGCCGATAGCGGCGCACCTGCTCGAGGCGAACGCCGGCGATCTCGAGTTCGCTGCCGGTCGGTTCAACGTGAAGGGCACCGACGCGAGCATCGGGATCGGCGACCTGGCGCTGGCCGTGTTCGCGGCGCACAATCTGCCGGACGGCGTCGAGCCGACGCTCGACGCCGAGGCGACGTTCGACCCGGAGAACTTCTCGTTCCCGCACGGCACGCACCTGTGCGCCGTCGAGGTCGACACCGAGACCGGCGAGGTCAAGATCCGCAACTACACCTGCGTCGACGACATCGGTAAGGTCGTGAACCCGCTGATCGTCGAGGGTCAGGTGCACGGCGGCCTGGTGCAGGGAATCGCGCAGGCGCTCTGGGAGGAGGCGTTGTACGACGAGTCCGGCACGTTGGTGACGGGATCTTTCGTGGACTACCTGGTGCCGAGTGCGGCCGACACGATCAACTACGACGTGGACCGGACCGAGACCCCGTCGACGACCAACGCGCTCGGGGTGAAGGGCGTCGGCGAGGCCGGCACGATCGCGTCGACCCCGGCGGTTGTCAACGCCGTCGTCGACGCCGTGCGTCACCTCGGCATCAACGACATCGCGATGCCGTGCTCGCCGTACCGGGTCTGGACCGCGCTGCAGCAGGCGTCGTCCGGCGACTCCACCCCCACCGACAAGACCTTCGTAGACGACGACGCCCAGCCCTCGCACAATGCGCAGATGACCGACGGTGCCGACACCACCTCGCTGGGTGACCCCCCATCGCATGAACACGGAGGACAGGCATGATTCCGGCAGCATTCGACTACACAGCCCCGGAGTCGGTCGCTGACGCGATCGCCGCGCTCGGGTCCGAAGCCGAGGAGATCAAGGTTCTGGCCGGTGGCCACAGCCTGCTCCCGGTGCTCAAGCTGCGCCTCGCCGCACCCACGCTGCTGGTCGATCTCGGTCGCATCACGGAGCTCAGCGGCATCACTGACGATGGTGCCGCTATCGTCATCGGCGCCATGACCACCCACCACGAGGTCGCCACCAGCGACATGGTCAGGGAGCATGCCGGCGTGCTGGCGAAGGCTGCCCAGACGGTCGCCGACCCGCAGGTCCGCCACCGCGGCACCTTGGGCGGCGCGCTCGTGCATGCCGACCCCGCCGGTGACCTGCCGGCACCGGCGCTGGCGCTCGATGCAGAGATGGTCGTGGTGGGTCCGGACGGCGAGCGCACGATCAAGGCGGCGGACTTCTTCGAGGACTTCTTCACCACGTCGATCGACGAGCGCGAGATTCTCACCAAGATTCGCATCCCCAAGCACACCGGGTGGGGATCGCACTATGAGAAGTTCACACGCGTCGCGCAGCAGTGGTCGATCGTCGGGGTAGCCGTCACGACGCAGGTCGACGGCGGTTCGATCTCGCAGGCCAAGATCGCGTTGACGAACATGGGGTCGACGCCCGTGCGCGCCAGTGCCGTCGAGCAGGCGTTGCTCGGTCAGTCTGCGTCCGACGAGGCCGTACGCACGGCAGCGGCGTCAGCCGCGGACGGCACCAATCCGCCGACGGACACCAACGGTGACGCCGACTACCGTCGTCACCTCGCCAAGGTGCTGACCGGACGTGCGGTCCTCGCCGCCGCTGGCAGCTGACCGCCCCTACCCCCGCTGAAGGAGGACCGAGCCGATGGACCTGACCCATCGCTTCACCGTGCCCGCTCCCATCGACGAGGTGTGGGCGGCCTTCAACGACTTGGAGCGGATCGCGCCCTGCTTCCCCGGCGCTGCTCTGACGTCGTTCGACGGCGAGAAGTTCGAGGGGCTCGTCAAGGTCAAGCTTGGCCCCATTTCGCTCCAGTACACCGGCACCGGGCGCTTCGTGGAGCGTGACGAGGCGGCCAAACGTGCCGTCATCGAGGCCAAGGGCAAGGACAAACGCGGCAACGGAACCGCAGCCGCCAACATCACCGCCCAGCTCATGGCTAGCGGTGACAACGAGACCGATGTCGAAGTGGTCACCGATCTCAACGTCACCGGTCGACCGGCGCAGTTCGGCCGCGGCGTGATGCAGGACGTCAGCGACAAGCTGCTCGCGCAGTTCGCCACCTGTCTGGAGACGAGGCTCGGCAGTAACGGCTCCACGGCGGGCGACGCATCGCCCGTCGACGAGACCGCTGCGGCGCCCACGTCAGCGGCGGCGCTGGCGGCCGGCGACAGCGCTGACGCCGTTGACGACCGGACGCCCATCGCGGAGCAGGCCGAGAAGGCCGTGAAGTCGGGTCAGGTGACGGCCGGAGCCGTACCACCGGCCACGGCTCCACCTCTCCCGCACGCCGAGGCGAGCACGCCCCGTCAGGAGAACGCGGCGGCGGCCACGTCACGCCCGAAGGTTGCGTCCGCGAGCAGCCCGGACGTTGCGCCGTCATCCCGTCCGAAGGTTGCGTCCACGCCCGGCGCCGAGCTCGACCTCGGCGCCACCGTGCTGCCGGTGCTGGTGAAGCGTTACGCCGGTCAGTTGGTCGGTGTGGTGGTGGCGTGGTGGATCCTCAGGAAGGTCGCCCGAGCGCTCCCAAGGCGGCGATGAGGGCTCCCGATTCCGAGCACACCCAATGCGGATTGGGGCCGAGCTCTGGCTCGATGGAGAGGCTGTGCTCGACGGGATCGGCGCAGGTCGCGCAGACTGGCCAGCGGCGCAACTCGTCGAAGAGGGCGTCCTGGACGTCCTGGGCGACCAGTCCGTCGACGTACGCGATGCCCTCTTGCCACTGAGACACCCACCAGCGTCGTTGGGCGACGCATTCCTCGACAAGCGACACCGTGTGGGCGTCAGCGATTCCTCGAGCGGTGAGGTCGCTGAGCACGAGTGCGCGTGCGTGCAACAGCGGGTCTCCCGACATGATGGCTTCCATCCTGGCACCCTGTACAAGTGAGGACGGTCGCGATGAGCATGGTCCAGTGAGCCCGGTTCCGCGGAGCAACGACGGCCGCGCCGCCCCCGGCATCGAGGTGGTGGCGCTGCATCCCACCGACGCCGAGCGCGCCCAAGAAGGCGGCGCGGACCGGCTACACGTGCTCGGGCTCACCGAACCCGTCGTGGGCGGCGAGGCACGATCACTCGAACCCGCCGCCGTGAGCGCCATCGTGCGCGCAACCGACCTCCCCGTGCGGGTGACGCTGCGCTTGTCGCCTGGTTTCTCCACCCAAGGGGGCGAGTTCACTCGCCTGGTCGGGCTCGTCTCGGACTACCTTTCGCTGGGGGTCGAGGGCTTCGTCTTCGGCTTCCTCACCTCAGACCTCGAGGTCGACGTCGACACCTGTGGGGAGCTCGTCGACTCTCTGGCGGGGATCCCGTGGACGTTCGACCGGGCTTTCGACCACGCCCTCGAGGCTCGCCGCGCGTGGCGGGCACTCGCCTCGCTCGACGGTCTCGACAGCATCCACACCGCGGGTTCCGTCCGCGACATGGACGCCGGGTTCGACGATCTCATGACGCTCGCCTCGGCTGAGGTGGGGTTCGCGTCGGTAGCGGTGGCCGCCGGCGGTGTACGCCCCGAACACGTCCCCTGGCTGGCCCGCGTCGGCCTCACCCGGGTGCATCTCGGTGCGTCCGTGCGGCCCGGTGGGTCGTGGACGAAGTCGCACGTCGATGCAGGCTTCGTCCGGTCGTGGAGGCTGCTGCTCGACGACGCGACCCAGGCCGGCCACGCGAGCGGCAGCGCCGGCTGAGGGGTGGCTGTGCTGATCGACAGGCCAGCCTGGCCTGCACAGGGGCGGCTGTGGTCGCACTTGGTGAGCGACGGCTCCTTCGCCGAGCTGCACGCCTTTGCCGCGGCGCAAGGCGTCCCACGGCGGAGGTTCGAGCGCGACCACTACGACGTGCCAGCCGATGCCTACGACGCGCTGGTGGCCGCCGGTGCGCAGCCGGTGTCGTCGCGCGAAGTCGTCCGTCGGTTGGTGGCGGCGGGTCTGCGCCGCCGCAAGGCCGACTCGATGGCACGACGCGAACCCGGCGCGGTCCTGCTACGTCCCCGCCGGCTCGAGCGAGGCGATCTGGTCGCAGTACCGGCGACGTCTGGGGTGGTACCCGCCCCAATGCTGCGTGCCGGCGTCGCCAGACTCGAGTCGTGGGGGCTCCGCGTGGGGCTCGATCACCATGTTCTCGACCGCGACACCCGGCTCAGCTATCTGTCGGCGGCTGATGACGTGCGGGCCGCAGCCTTCACCGATGCCTGGCTGGACCCGGATGCGTCGGCGGTCATCGTCGCGCGTGGCGGGTACGGTTCCCAGCGGGTGGTCGACCTGGTCGACTGGCGGCGGTTGGCCGGGGCCGAGCCCAAGGTGCTGGTCGGGTTCTCTGACGCCACGGCCTTGCACCAGGCGGTCGCTGGTCGGTTGGGCCTCGCCACCGTGCACTCTCACAGCGTTGCGTCGCTGGGGGCAGCCACCACGGAAAGCGCCGAAGCGCTGAGGCGGTTGCTGATGGAGCCGGCGACGGTCACCGATCTGCTGGCCGACCAGACATCCGAGACCGTGGTGGGTGGTAGGGGCAGGGGTGTGCTGGTGGGCGGCAACCTGGCGTTGCTCGCCTCCGACCTCGGAACTCCGTTCGCCCGTTCAGCCGCAGGTGGGATCGCGTTGCTCGAGGACACCGGCGAGGCCGCGTACCGCGTGGACCGCTTGCTCACGCAGCTGCTGCGTGCGGGCTGGTTCGAGGGAGCGCGGGGTCTGGTGCTGGGTGCGTTCACCGACTGCGACGACCCGGTCGAGCTCGACGTCGTGCTGCAAGCCCGGTTGGCGCCGCTCGGCCTGCCGACGGTGCGCCATGTCGACGTCGGGCACACCAGCTCAAGCGCGACGGTGCCGCTCGGGGTGGAGGCGGTGCTAGACGCCGACGCCGGCTCACTGGCGCTGACCCGGTCGGCGCTCGTCTGACGGGGTTCAGGCGGTCAAAGCCGCGAGCTCGCGACGGAGGTTCCTGCGAGCCGCCTCCTCCCAGTGGCGCTGGCCCTCGGGTGTCCCGAACAGCGAGGGCAGGCCGAGCAGCTGCCGCAGCACCCCGGCGCGCCCGGAGCCGAACGTGGCGTCGTCCAGCGCTGCATACTCCGCGCGCACTTCGGCCGTGTACTCGGCGTACCGACGTGGGTCGGAGGCGAGGACAGCAAGGTCGGCGTCGCACAGGACCGCCCCGTTCGTGTCCTGTTCGTGCGGGCGATGCGTGGCCGTCAGCCGCACGAGTCGACCGACTTCGGCGATGACGCCGGGGTGCACGGCCGCGGAGGCGAGTTGCTCTGCTGCGAGTCGGGCTGACTGCTCCTCGTTGTCCGTGCGGTCGACCTCGTAGACCGCGTCATGGAACCAGGCGGCGAGCTGGACTGCGACTACGTCGGCCGCGTGGTCGCCGAGGAGCTGGACACCTGCAAGCACCTCGGCGAGGTGGCGCCGGTCGTGGTAGCGACGGGTGGGCTCGTCATACCGATCCAGCAGTGCCGCGCCGAGCGTCGGGAACCCGGGCAGCGCGGCTTCCCATGACCCCAACAGGGTTTCGTCGCTCACCTCATCATTGTCTCGTGCGAGGACCTGGACGCCAGCGGCCAGGTCGTGCTCGCACTGACACGGCCGCGCAAGCTGATGAAGTCCCGCATCATCGTCGAGGGCGGGAACGGTCAGGAGTTGGGCCAGATCGTGCAGCAGAACGTGATGGGCAAGATTGGTTTCGCACTCGAGTCCGGCGCGCAGCAGGTCGGCTGGCTCAACGGCGAGAACTGGCGCGCCTGGAACTTCAACATCCAAGACGCCGGCGGTCGTGAGGTCGCCCGCGTCACCAAGACCTGGGAGGGCTGGGCCAAGACCATGTTCACTCAGGCAGACAACTATGTGGTGCAGATACACCAGCAGCTGCCTCAGCCTCTGCACAGTCTCGTGCTGGCGTCGGCCTTCGGCATCGACACCGCGCTGAAGCAGGATGCGCGCGGTCTGAACCTGGTGGGCTGTTCGGCTGGAGATGCGTCAGGTCTAACGGGGCTCAGGCACCGGGATCGCCTTGGCGTGAGTGATCGCGAGCGACGTGACGGCCCGGGTCAGACAGACGTACAGGCGCCGCAGACCGGTCAACGTGTCGGCCTCCGCTGCGGTGATGTCGGCCGGCTCGACCAGGACGACGTGGTCGAACTCGAGCCCCTTGGCAAGAGTCGCCGGCACGACGTCGACGCGTGGTTCGTTGTCGTCGCCGAACGGGGCCGGCGCGCGGCCGAGCACGGCATGGTCGATGCCTTCGGCGGTCAGAGTGACGTGGGCGCGGTCGGCCAGCAGGTCGGCGACGATGAGACCGACCGAGCCTTCGTGCTGCAGCGCCGCCCGGACGTGGGCGATCGCCGCGGTCAACGGGTCCTGGTCCTCCTGGACCACGAGCTCGCCTCGTGACCGGCGTACCGAGGAGGGCTTGCGCAGGTCAGGTGCGATCAGCGGCAGGAGGCGGGCCGCGAAGTCGATGACCTCGCCGGGGACGCGGAAGCCGAGCGTCAGCTCCTCCACGTGAGCCTTCGGCTTGCCAAGGTGCTGAAGCGCCTCTGGCCAGGACCGGACGCCCCACGCGGTGGTCGACTGCGCGAGGTCGCCGAGGACGGTCGCGGATCCGGTCGAGCACTGGCGACCCACGCTGCGCAGCATCATCGGCGAGAGATCTTGCGCCTCGTCGAGCACGACCAGTCCGAGGCTGGGGGTGCGCTCGACCAGGTCGGCCGCTTCGTCGATGAGCACGGCGTCGTGCAGGGACCAGCGAGCGCTGCTCGGGCCCTTCGCGGGCTTGCGCCACCGGATCACTTCTTGCTCGGCCGCGGTCAGCAGCCCTTCGGCGGCGGCGGACAGGAGCTCCGGTTCGCCCAGCAGACGCATCACCAGTCGTTCGGGCTGCACCTGCGGCCAGAGGGCATCGACGTACCGCTTGACCTGGCGGCTGCGCGCGACCGCGTTCTGCACCCGGTCGTCGGGGGAGTCGCCGGCGAGCTCCATCTTGACCAGGACGGCGTGCGCCAACCGTTGCGGCAGCATCTGGCGTCCGGCGCCGTACCGGAAGCCGCGGGCGCGCAGCTCGGCGACGATCTCGTCCGCCTCGTACGCCGGGATGCGCCACCGGCGGGAACCGATCGGAAGGACCAGCCCCTCGCCGGCTGCGGTGAGCTGCGCCCAGAGCGCCCGCTCGATCACGGCCGCCATCCGGGCGTCGCCCTTGACGCGCGCTGATGCGATCGTGTCTGTGGTCCCGACCGCGACGTGCGCGACCAGCTGGGTCACCGTGGTCTGGGTGGCGTCGATCTCGCCCAGCGCGGGCAGCACGTCGCCGATGTAGCGCAGGAAGGAGTCGTTGGGGCCGATCACCAGCACGCCCTGCCGGCTGAGCTGGTCGCGGTGGGCGTAGAGCAGGAACGCGGCCCGGTGCAGGCCTACCGCCGTCTTCCCGGTCCCTGGGGCACCCTGCACGCAGACACTGGTGGTCAGGTCGGAGCGGACGATGTCATCCTGGTCGGGCTGGATCGTGGCGACGATGTCGCGCATCGGCCCGATCCGCGGACGCTCGATCTCCGCCTC
>JACCVZ010000170.1 GCA_013697905.1 Nocardioidaceae bacterium | reverse complement strand
GTGCCGTCGGTGTCGAACGGTGTCACCATCGCGGTGAGGACCCGGCCGAACGGGGGGTGGGCGTGGGGGCTCATGGCCCCGAGGCTACCGCCACGCGCACCCGCCTAG
Organism: Nocardioidaceae bacterium; assembly: GCA_013697905.1. Taxonomy (GTDB): domain Bacteria; phylum Actinomycetota; class Actinomycetes; order Propionibacteriales; family Nocardioidaceae; genus JACDHG01. The sequence continues at coordinate 4,406 of JACCVZ010000170.1, read as the reverse complement.
CGGCAAAGGTTGAGCCCCGTTGCTGTCCGCTCGGGGGTCCGGGCAGCAACGGGGCGTCAGGGGTATATCGCCTTGCGATTGTCGAGCGTTACAGGTTTTCCCCGATCTTTTTCTGGGCGCGCTCATATCTTGCTGCTGACCAGCCTTGATGTGGTTCGCGTGACACCTCGACCCAGTCATCCCACGACATCTGCGGAAAGTAGGTGTCACCCTCCGGCTCGGCCTCGACCCAGGTCACCTCCAGCGCATCGGCCCTGGTCAGCGTCGCGGCGTAGATCTGGGCGCCCCCGAGAACGAAGATCTGACGGTCCACCTGAGCCGCCTGCCAAAGCGCCTGCTCGACGCTTCCGACCACCACGACGGCGGCGGCCCCGTGCCCACTCGGCGGCCGCCAATGCGACTGGCGGGTCACGACGACGGTAGTGCGGCCGGGCAGCGGGCGGCCGATCGAGTCGTAGGTGAGCCGCCCCATCACGAGCACGTGGCCCATCGTCAGCGCCTTGAGACGGGGCAGGTCACCGGGAAGGCGCCACGGCAGACCCCCGTCGCTTCCGATGACGCCGTTGCGGGCGATCGCTACGACGATCGTGACCGTGCTGGCGGGGAGGGCAGCTGTCGCCGGCAGCACATCCTCAGACGGCAATCGGCGCCTTGATGCCCGGATGCGGGTCGTAGCCGGACACCTTCACGTGGTCCAGGTCGAAGCCGTCGATGGCCTGGACGGCCGGGTCGAGCCAGAGCTCAGGCAGCAGACGTGGCTCACGGGCGAGTTGGGTGCGGGCCTGCTCGAGGTGGTTGACGTACAGGTGGGCGTCGCCCAGCGTATGGACGAAGTCGCCAACTCGGAGGCCGGTCACGTGGGCAACCAGGTGGGTCAGCAGGGCGTACGACGCAATGTTGAACGGCACCCCGAGAAACACGTCAGCGGAGCGCTGGTAGAGCTGGCACGACAGCCGGCCTTCGGCGACATAGAACTGGAACATCGTGTGGCAGGGCGGGAGCGCCATCCGGGGGATGTCTGCGACGTTCCATGCGCTCACGATGTGGCGCCGCGAGTCGGGGAAGGTGCCGATCTGCTCGATCACCTGCTGAAGCTGATCGACGTGGCGGCCGTCGGGTGCCGACCACGATCGCCACTGCGCGCCGTAGACCGGACCGAGATCACCGTGGTCGTCGGCCCAGTCGTCCCAGATCGAGATCCCCCGCTCCTGCAGCCACCGCACATTGGTGTCGCCACGCAGGAACCAGATCAGCTCACCGACGACGGACCGGACGTGGATCTTCTTGGAGGTGACGAGCGGGAACCCCTCGGAGAGGTCGAAGCGCATCTGGTGACCGAAGACGCTCAACGTGCCGGTACCGGTGCGGTCGTCCTTGCGCACACCCTCGTCGAGGACACGCTGCATCAGGTCGAGGTACTGCCGCACAGCGTCAACCTAGCACCGGCGTCGACCTCTCGATTCGTCCGACTCAGCGCGGAGAGCTGGAGCGTGGTCCAGTCGGATGAATCCGGATAACGGGCAGCCGAACTCAGGCGTCGAAGTCGAGGACGACCTTCTCGGTGGTGGGATGGCTCTGACAGGTGAGCACGTAACCCCTCTCGATCTCGTCGGGCTCCAACGCGTAGTTCGTGTCCATCGCGACCGCCCCCTCGACGAGTTTGGCTCGGCAGGTTCCGCATACCCCACCCCGGCAGGCGAAGGGCGCATCGGCGCGCACCCGCAGCGCTGCCTCGAGCACCGGCACGTCGCTTCCCTTGAGGCGGAACCTCGAACGGCGGCCGTCGAGGTTGATGGTCACGTCTGCACCCTCGCCGGCGTCGGCGTTGCTCTCGCGTCGTACCGGCGGCGTGGTCTCCACGTGGAACAGCTCGCTATGCACGTGTCGCGCGCTCACACCCTGCGCCAGCAACGCCTCTCGCAGGTCGACGACCATGCCGTAGGGGCCGCAGAGGAACCAGTCGTCGATGGTCTCGACGGGCACGAGTGTCTCGTTGATCTTCGTCAGGCGGGCCGCGTCGAGGCGACCCGACAGCAGTTCGGCGTCCTGTGCTTCACGGCTGAGCACGTGGATGAGGTGGAACCGGCCGCGGTAGCGGTCCTTGAGGTCTTCGAGCTCCTCCAGGAACATCACCGTACGACTGGTGCGGTTGGCGAAGATGAGGGTGACGCGGCTCCGCGGCTCCTGCTCCAGAGTCGTGGCGACGATGGACAAGATCGGCGTGATGCCGCTGCCCGCGGCGATCGCGCAGTAGTGCTTGACGTTGGCTGGGTCGAGCGGGGTGTGGAACCGACCTGTTGGGGTCATCACCTCCAGCTCGTCACCGACCTTCAGGTCGCCTGCGGCAAACCCTGAGAAATGCCCGCCGGGCAGCACCTTCACTCCGATCCGCAGCCGGCCCGACCTGACGGGCGCACAGATGGAGTAGCTGCGGCGGACGTCGTCGCCGGCGAGCGAGGTCTTGATGGTCAGGTGTTGGCCTTGGATGAAGTCGTAGTCCGCGGCCAGCTCCGGCGGCACCTCGAAGCTGATGCATACCGCGTCGTCCGTCAGCGGCGTCACGTCACTGACCTTCAGTGGGTGGAACACCCCGTGGCGGGCAGCAGTCATTCAGATCGCCTTGAAGTGGTCGAAGGGCTCCCGGCATGCGTTGCACACCCAGAGCGCCTTGCAGGCGGTGGAACCGAACCGGCTCAGCTCACGGGTGTCGGGTGAGTCGCACTGCGGGCACCGCAGCGACAACGTCACCCGCACCGTCGAGTCGTCGCGGGGCTGGGGCGGGACGATGCCGTAGTCGAGCAGCTTCTGTTTGCCGGCGTCGCTCATCCAGTCGGTCGTCCACGCCGGTGCGAGCACGAGCCGCACGCCGACGTCGCGAAAGCCCCTGTCGGCGAGGGCTTGTGTCACGTCGGCGGTGATCGCCTCCATCGCGGGGCAACCGGAGTACGTGGGGGTGATCGTCACCTCGACGTGGCCGGAGTCGTCGACAGTGACGTCACGCAGGATGCCCAGGTCGTCGATGGTCAGCACCGGCACCTCGGGGTCGAGGACCGCCGCGACGACCGCGCGGGCCACCTCGACCGAAGTCGTCGACGCAGGCATGGCGTTCACCACCGGGCACCCGGATGGGATCGGGCTAGGTGCTGCATCTCTGCCAGCAAGAACCCCATCAGCTCGGTGTGCACGCCGCGACGCCCTCCGCTGTGACGCACGTCGGTCTGCGGCGGCCTGAGGGTGGCCTCGGCGAGTACACCCTCGACGTACGCCAGCGTCGGTTCTTCCAGCTCGGCGGGATCGACAGCGATGCCCCCGGCCGCGAGCGACGCAACCAGGTCGTCGGATTCGAAGAGCTCAGCGACGTAGGGCCATAGCGAGTCGAGCCCAGCTTGCAGCCGGGCGTGGGACTCCTCAGTCCCGTCACCGAGGCGCAGCGCCCACTGGGTCGCGTGGTCGCGGTGGTAGTCGACCTCTTTGACCGCCTTCGCGGCGACCGCGGCGAGGGTCTCGTCGGTCGAGTGTTGCAGTCGCGAGTAGAGCTCCCACTGGTACGCCGCGGCGACCAGCATCCGCGCGACGGTGAAGCCGAAGTCGCCTCGGCCGAGCTCGAAGATCTGCGCGTTGACGAAGTCGCGTTCGTCCCGGAAGTACGCCAGCGCGTCCTCGTCGCGACCGGCACCCTCGGCGGCACCGGCGTACGTCAACAGCGAACGCGCCTGGCCGAGCTGGTCGAGGGCGATGTTGCCGAGCGCGACGTCCTCCTCGAGCTGCGGCGCGGACGCGATCCACTCCGCGAGTCGTTGGGCGTAGATCAAGGCGTCGTCGGCGAGCCGCAGCACATAGACCCACGTGTCAGGGCAACCTGAGTCGAAGAGGTGTCCGCTGGAGCCTGACAACTCGGTCATAGATGCTGCACGCCTTCGGGGACGTCGTAGAAGGTGGGGTGACGGTAGATCTTGTCGCCGGCTGGATCGAAGAACGCGTCCTTCTCGTCGGGGCTGCTCGCGGTGATGTCGTCGGCAGGGACGACCCAGATCGAGACACCCTCCTGGCGACGGGTGTAGAGGTCGCGAGCGTTTCGGACCGCCATCACGGCGTCCGGCGCGTGCAGGCTCCCGACGTGGACGTGGCTGAGGCCCCGCTTGGCGCGGACGAACACCTCCCACAGCGGCCATTCGCGCCGCGAAGCCTCGGCGGGATCGTTCCGCGTCGGCACTCCCGACATGGGTACGGCGCCGTGGCCGCCCTCGGCGTTGAGGTCGCCCGGCCGGGCTCCGCTCGGCTCGGTCACGCGGCCGACGCCTTCGCTGCCCGAGCGGCGCTCTTGTCGGCGTACGCCGCCGCCGCCGCGCGAACCCAGGCGCCGTCCTCGTGCGCACGGCGACGGTGCAGCATCCGCGCCTCGTTGC
>JACCVZ010000166.1 GCA_013697905.1 Nocardioidaceae bacterium | reverse complement strand
GAGAAGTGCCCGGAGACGTGCACGGTCGCGTCCGGGGTGATCGTCCCTGAGAAGACCCGGACCACGCTGATCCTGCCGACGTACGGGTCTGACGTCGTCTTCACGACTTCGGCGAGCAGGGCACCGTCCGGGTCGCACGCGAGCGCGTCGACAGCCTTGCCCATACTCGTGTACACCGCCGGCAGCGGATGCTCGGACGGCGCGGGGAAAGCTTGGGTGATGATCTCCAGCAGCTCGTCGAGCCCGAGCCCAGTGAGGGCGCAGACTCCGATGACAGGGTAGAAGCTGGCCCGGGCGACCGCGATCTCGAGATCGTTGACGAGCAGGTCGAAATCGATGTCCTCACCGCCCATGTAACGGTCCATCAGGGACTCGTCCTCGGACTCCTCGATGACAGCCTCGATCAGCGCACCTCGATGCTCGTCAAGCAACAGCTGCTCCTCCTCCGACGGCTGGCGCACGATGCGACCGGACGCCGAGTAGTCGGACACGGTCCGCGAGAGGAGAGCGACGAGGTCGTCGCCGTCGGAGCCCTCGTGGGCGACGGGGACGTAGAGCGGCACGACCTTGTCGCCGAACGCCTCCTGCGTCTGCGCGAGAACCCCCGTGTAGTCGGCCCGCGGATGGTTGAGCTTGCTGATCACCACGCATCGCGGCATCGACACCGCCGCACACTCCTGCCACAGCGCGCGGGTGGCCCCGTCGACGCCTTCGTGAGCGGAGACGACGAAGAGGGCACAGTCAGCGGCCCGAAGTCCGGCGCGCAGGTCGCCGACGAAGTCGGCGTACCCAGGGGTGTCGAGCAGGTTGATCTTCACGTCGCCGACGACGAGCGGGGCAAGCGAGAGACCGATAGAGCGTTGCTGCCGGATCTCCGCCTCGTCGTAGTCACAGACCGTGGTGCCGTCCTCCACCCGACCCATCCGGGCGACCGCGCCAGTAGCGGTGAGGAGCGCCTCGACCAGTGTCGTCTTGCCGCTACCCGCCTGGCCGATGAGCACGACATTGCGGATGGCGTCCGGGTGGGTGGGCTGGTGCGCTTGGCTGTCGGCCGCACCGGCCCCCGCTGGTTTGCCCGACATGCAGGCTCCACCTCCCCATCCTCAGCCGTGACCGACGAGTCGCCGTTCCACGTGGCGTCGCTGCGCTGGCCACCACCTTTCACCCGGCGGTGGCGTCGGCACAAGGGTCGGCCGCGTCGCTGCGCTGTCGGCGACCGGTAGCATCGTCGCTCATTACCGCGCGCCGGCGTCGGCCGGGCACGCCACTGCGAGGAGAAGGCGCCACAGGAGATGCTCGAGCGCTTCCGCCAGTTCTGGACCAACGTCTTCAAGCCCATCGCTCACCTGCTGATGGCGTGGGGGGTGTCGCCGGACACCGTCACGATCGTCGGAACCGGAGGGGTGGTTGCGGGAGCGTTGGTCTTCTTCCCGCGTGGACAACTGCTGATCGGCGTCCTGGTGATCACCACGTTCGTCTTCTCCGACCTGGTGGATGGCTACATGGCGCGCACACTCGGCACGTCATCGAAATGGGGGGCGTTCCTGGACTCCACCTTGGACCGGATCGGCGATGCAGCGATCTTTGCAGGGCTCGCCGTCTACCTGTTCGGCCAGGGGGACGACCCGCTGGTGGCTTGCGTCGCGCTGTGGGCTTTGGTGATGGGCTCGGTGACGTCCTACACGCGCGCCAAGGCAGAAAGTCTGGGCATGCAGGCGAAGGGCGGGATCGCCGAGCGTTCGGACCGGCTGGCGGCCGTGCTCGCGATGGCAGGGTTGTCGGAGATCCTCCACCTCCCGATCCTGCTCCCGATCGTCCTGTGGGCGGTGGCGGTCGCAAGTACCGTCACGGTTGTCCAACGGATGGTGCTGGTACGCCGCCAGGCCCTGTCAGACCCGAACGTGCCGGGGTGACCCCTCGGCTGTCTCCGCGCGACCGGATCGTCGACTACGCGTTTCGGCTGGCATGGGTTGTCACCCGGCATACCCCCGAGGCGCTGGCAGCGCGGGTGCTGGAGAGCGCCGCTGACCGGTTGTGGCGGCGACACGGCAGCGGCGTCACCCAGCTCGAGGCCAACCTACGCCGGGCCGCCCCGCAGCTCGACCCGGCGGAGCTGCGGCTGCTGTCGCGGCTGGCGATGCGGTCGTACTTTCGCTACTGGCACGAGGCGTTCCTGCTGCCATCTTGGAGCCACCAGCGCGTCGTCGACACCGTCGTGACCACGAACGAGGAAGGCTTCCGCCGCCGCTTCGAGGAGGGCAGCGGGGGCATCATCGCCCTTCCCCACATGGGCAACTGGGATCTCGCCGGTGCTTGGGCGTGCCTCACCGGCATGCCTGTCTCGACTGTGGCCGAACGGCTCCGCCCCGAGGCGCTGTACGACAGGTTCGTCGCGTACCGGACCTCCCTCGGCATGGAGGTGAGCCCGCTCACCGGCGCAGGCAACCCGCTGACCGAGCTGCGCGGCGCTATCCGTCGTGGCCGCCTGGTCTGCCTGGTGGCCGACCGGGACCTGTCGAAGTCGGGTGTCGAGGTCGACCTGCTGGGCGAGCCGGCCCGGATGCCGACCGGACCAGCGGCGCTCGCCCGGATGACCGGCGCGCCGCTCGTCGCACTCACCTCGGAGTACCGAGGACCCCTGTTGCGGCTGCACTTCAGCGACGTGGTCGAGGTCCGACCGGGCAAGGACGGCGTCCGGGCGATGACGCAGCAGCTGGCCGACTTCTACGGTGCAGCCATCCGCCGGCAACCTGAGGACTGGCACATGCTGCAGCCGATCTTCTCCGCCGACTTCACCACCCGATCGTCGACCGAGTCGACCGTAGCGGAGCACGGGTGAGGGTCGGGCTCGTCTGTCCGTACTCGCTCGACGTTCCCGGCGGGGTGCAGAACCACGTCCGAGACCTGGCGTCGGAGCTCAGGTCTTCTGGTCACGAGGTTTCCGTGCTGGCTCCGGGAGAGCCCGATGACGAGCTGCCGGCGTACGTCGAGGTGGTCGGCAAGGCGGTACCGGTTCCCTACAACGGCTCGGTTGCCAGGCTGGCCTTCGGACCCCGCGTCGCGACCCGTACGGCGCGGTGGTTGCACGACGGTGACTTCGACGTGGTCCACCTGCACGAGCCGCTGGTCCCCAGCGTCTCGCTGCTCGCCCTCTGGGCGGCCGAGCAACCAGTGGTGGCGACGTTCCACAGCGCGATACCCCGGTCCAGGGTGATGTCGTCCATGGCGAGCGTGCTGCGGCCGTCGATCGAGAAGATCTCCGCGCGCATCGCCGTGTCCGAGTCGGCGCGCGCCACCCTTGTGCAACACCTCGGGGGCGAGCCCGTCGTCATCCCGAACGGCTTGTTCTGTGCATCGTTCGCGCGAGCACAGCCACGTCCGCAGTGGTGTGGTCCCGGACCTACTATCGCGTTCCTCGGCCGCACCGACGAGCCGCGCAAGGGGTTGGCTGTGCTGCTCGCCGCATTTCCCGGTGTGCTGGCCACTCTCCCCGACGCCCGCCTGCTCGTTGCGGGACGTGGTAGCGAAGGCGTGCTCGACGACGAACCGGCCGCCGTTCGCAGATCTGTCGA
>JACCVZ010000120.1 GCA_013697905.1 Nocardioidaceae bacterium | reverse complement strand
CTTATACCTACGCGCGGCAGGTACGCCGGGGAAGCTCCCGTCAGGACATCCAGATGCGGACCAGCGCGTCCCGGGTCTCCTCCGGCGCCTCGACTGCGGGCGAGTGAGCCGACTGCCGGAGCACCACCACCGACGTGTCGAGGGCAGCCGCCAGCTCGTCTTGCGCTGCATGCGACCAGGCGTCGTCGTGCTCGCCGCGGACCACCGCCACCTTGACGCCGGATCCGGCGAGGTCGGCGGTGCGATCCGGGGCCGTGGCCAGCAGCCGCGCCATCGCCGCCAGCGACTCAGGTGAGTTGGCCATGAAACGCTCGAGCAGGAACTGTTCGATCTGCTCGGAGGGTGGTTCCTGACCCCGCTCCATCGCCCGCCGCGCCCGGCTCCAATACGCCGCCTCGAGCCCCTCGGTTTCGATCAGCAAGGCGCCGTCGAGTGCCTCCCGGCCCTTGGCCCCGTCGAACCCTCCGGGACCCGAGCACATCAGCGTCAGGCTCGCCCACAGGTCGGGCGAGTCGACGACCGCGTTGGCGGCCACCAGGCCCCCGAGCGAATGCCCGACCACGTGGGTACGTTCATCCCCACCGAACAGCGCTCCGGTCACGGCGACCAGGTCGGCGGCGAAACCGGCCAGGCTGAGGTCGGCCCCGGGATCCGCGGTTGTCTCGAACTGGCCGCGCTGGTCGTACGTCGCCACCCGCCAGCCTGCGTTGGCGAGCAGCGGCAGCAGCTCGGCGAAGTCGTCCTTCGAGCCGGTGAAACCCGGCACGAGGATCACGTTGCCGCGTGGCAGCGACGTGTCCTGCGGTGCGCACGACCAGGTGGCAAACGTGCCGCGCACGGTCTCGGTGGTCGAACGCCGGATCGACGGGTGAAGCTTCAGCTTCTTGGGTGTGCTCATCGGCCCCTCCTGGCGACCCTCTCCACGAGCCCACGGGGCGCCACCCGTGACGCCGCGACGACTGCCTTGTAACGCCTCGACGGCACCGACACGGCTTTGCCGCTGCGCAGATCGCTCAAGGCGTCACGGACCAACCGGTCGGCGTCGAGCCACATCCACGACGGTATGCCGCTGAGATCGGCGTCCATCCGCTGATGGAACTCCGTCCGTACGAAGCCGGGGCACAGCGACATCACCCGCAGCCCGTGAGGACGGTAGTGGATACTCGCCCACTGGCTGAAGCTCGTCACCCATGCCTTGTGTGCGCCGTAGGAGCCACGCGGCAGGAAGCCTGCGACGCTGGAGACGTTGACGATGTCGCCGTGGCCTGCCTCGGTCATCGGCCCGATCGCCGCGTGACTCAACCGCATCACGGCGCGCACCATCACGTCGAAGCCACGCTGTTCTGTGTCGAGGTCGTTGGCCTCGAACGGTCGGCGCAGACCGAAGCCCGCGTTGTTGATCAGTACGTCGAAGGGCTGTTGCGCAAGCCGAGCTTCCACGCGCTGGGTCTGCGGGAGGTCGCTCAGGTCCGCAGGCAGCGCCTCGCAGCGGACACCCACCGCACCTTGGACGTCGTCGGCGAGGCGCTGGAGCCGCTCGGAGTCCCGCGACACCAGCACCAGGTCATGACCCTCGGCGGCGAGAGCACGGGCGAAGGCAAGTCCGATTCCCGCAGTCGGACCGGTGATCAGGGCAATGGGCACCGCGTCAGCATCGCCACCTCGACTGCCGAATTCAAGCCGACGCCGATGGCCGGACGCACGGTGCGCGGTCCATAACCACGACGCTCGCCTTCGCCGCACCACAACGGGGATGTCGCTAAGACGACGGTCGCCTCCTTCGCACAGCCTTCGTCGAAGCTTCGATGTGCCCGACGGCGAACGACCCGCGGCGCGCGGGCACACCCCGAGATCGCAGTGAACGTGCATGCCGCTGGCTAGACTGCGAGCGTGTCAGACCTCCGAGTAGCGCCGCACCGTCAGGTGCCCGCTCGTCGATGGGCTGCTGTCGGGACCGCTGTCACGGTCACCGTCTTGTCGCTGTCCGGAGCGCTCGGATTCGGTCCCGGGGCCGCAGTGGCCGAGCCCAGCAAGCGAACTGTCCAGACGCAGCACCCGAGGCCCGACGACGGC
>JACCVZ010000109.1 GCA_013697905.1 Nocardioidaceae bacterium | reverse complement strand
CGCCGCCGCCGGTCCGGGCGGCGACCTCGATGTTCTTGATCAGCTTGGCGAAGAGCTTGCCTCGTCGGGCATCGACAACGGCTTTCTTGTGCTTGGTTGTCGCCCATTTTGAGTGGCCGGACATCTGCGCTGGAGCTCCTAGTGTCGCATCACGAGGTCGACGAAGTAGCGGTGCACGCGGTCGTCCTGGGTGATCTCAGGGTGGAACGAGGTTGCCATCACACCGCCCTGGCGCACCGCGACGATTCTACCGACCGCGGGACCGCTCGCGACCCGGGCAAGCACCTCGACGTCGGCCCCTGCCTTCTCGACCCAGGGGGCCCGGATGAAGAGGGCGTGGAACGGCTCGCCGAAGCCCACGAAGTCGAGATCGGCCTCGAACGAGTCGACCTGCCGGCCGAACGCGTTGCGGCGTACGACGACGTCGAGGCCGCCCAACGTCAGCTGGCCGGAGATGCCGGCTTCGATCCGGTCGGCCAGCATGATCATCCCTGCACAGGTCCCGAGCGCGGGCATCCCGTCGGCCAGGCGCTCGCGCAGCGGTTCGAGCAGCTCGAACGTGGTGGCGAGCTTGTACATCGTGGTCGACTCGCCTCCCGGCAGGACCAGGCCGTCGACGGCCGCGAGCTCGTCGGGGCGCCTCACCTTGACTGCCGTGGCACCGCAGCCCTCGAGCATCCGGATGTGCTCACGTACGTCCCCCTGCAGCGCGAACACGCCGATCGTCGGGGAGCTGGTCACAGGTTCAAGCGTAGAGCGACGGCGTGAGGGTGCCGGGCGGGGCCGATACTTCAGGACCGCGCAGCAGTGCGGTCTCGCGGTCGGCGTTGCCAGGCCAAGGACACCTCGACGCGACCCTCGTCGAAGAGAGACTCGATGTCGTGCCGGGACAGCGTCTGTTGGACGAGCTCGAGAAGGTCGTCGCCCGGCGCCACGTTGGCGCTCGTGCCGTGCCACACGTTGAGCTCGAGCATCCCGTGCTCGACGGCGTGCCACACATCGACGGGTGCGAAGTACACGATGCCCCGCGGTCGCCTGCCGTGCGCGGCAGCCCGCTCGAGAGTTTCGTGCGCCACCCAGTGGTCCTCGCATGCCTCGAGTACGAAGACGTCTGCTGAACGCAGCTCGGTGAACGCCGCCTGCAACCGGTCGAAGGCAGACGGGGACGGCCAGCCCGCGGCTGCCTGGTCGAGAGCGACATGTGCCTCAGCGAGGTAGCGGTCGGTCAGGTATGCCGCCTCGTCGGCGTCCTTCACCTCATCCAGGACGGCGTCGTAGACCTCGCGGCGAACGTCTTCCGGACGCTGATATCCGGACCACACCTGTACCCGGGCGTAACTACCGAGCTGGTCGAGGCGCGCGGCCTTGGCGGGGCTCCCAATGGCCATCTGGTGCCTCGTTCCTTTCGATGCCTGGTCTTGTTGTGGACGGCTACCAGCCGCGCTCGGCCAGCCGGTGCGGTTGGGGAATGTCGTCGACGTTGATGCCCACCATGGCCTCACCGAGTCCACGCGAGACCTTGGCGATGACGTCGGGATCGTCGTGGAAGGTGGTCGCCTTCACGATCGCCGCCGCGCGCTGCTCCGGGTTGCCCGCCTTGAAGATGCCAGAGCCGACGAAGACCCCTTCGGCACCCAGTTGCATCATCATCGCCGCGTCGGCAGGGGTGGCGATCCCACCGGCGGTGAACAGCACGACCGGCAGTCGACCGGCCTCAGCGACTTCCTTGACGAGCGGGTAGGGCGCTTGCAGCTCCTTGGCTGCTACGTACAGCTCATCCTCACTCAGCACCGTCAGCCGACGCAGCTCGGCGCGGATCTGGCGCATGTGAGTAGTGGCGTTGGACACGTCGCCGGTGCCCGCCTCGCCCTTGGAGCGGATCATCGCCGCCCCTTCGGTGATACGACGAAGCGCCTCGCCCAGGTTGGTGGCCCCGCACACGAACGGCACCGTGAACTGCCACTTGTCGATGTGGGGGGAGTAGTCGGCCGGCGTGAGCACCTCGGACTCATCGACGTAGTCGACGCCCAGCGACTGCAGGACCTGCGCCTCGACGAAGTGGCCGATCCGTGCCTTGGCCATGACCGGGATCGAGACGGTGGCGATGATCGCGTCGATCATGTCGGGGTCGCTCATCCGTGAGACGCCGCCCTGCGCCCGGATGTCGGCAGGGACCCTCTCGAGTGCCATCACCGCCACAGCACCGGCGTCCTCGGCGATCTTCGCCTGTTCGGGCGTGACGACGTCCATGATCACGCCGCCCTTGAGCATCTCGGCCATTCCGCGCTTGACCTGGGCAGTGCCCGTCACAGCGGTAGTAGGCGTCCGGGTCGGTTGCTGAGTCACGATGCACCTTCGTTATTGCGGTGTTGGGGATGCCTCTATCGTACGGCGTCGGCGCTGGCCGACTCCCATCGCGCGTCGACTCACCCGTGTTACCACGTCTCACTCGGTCGGAGGGATTTCCAGACACGACACTCTCGAGCGGCTGGGGTTGGTCCGTTCGGCGTCGCCGAGAGCGGGTCCCCGAACCTGCGCCGCCTAGCGTCGCGTCTCGGAGCGCACCCGGTCGTCGAACGCGATCGTCTGCGGAGCCGGCGCGCGGCCACCGAGGCGGAACCGCCGCACCAGCCGACGACCACGCAAGGTCGTGGTGGTGGCGGCGACGTCGTTGTGGATGCGCCGAGCCATCGTCAGCCGACGGCTTGCGTCGGAGAGCTCGGTGGACTCGGCGCCGTCGGCGGGGAGCACGACGATATGGAGCGCGCTGGTCAAGTCGGACTCGGCCTGCCAGCGGGCGTCGGCACCCGCCTCTCGGGCCGCCGCGGCCGCGTCGCTGAGCAGCACTGCGGACGCGATGTCGAGGGTTCCGCTGCTGGCCAGCTCCTGAGCCGCGACGGCCCGACGCAGAGCCTGCTCCTCGAGCGTCGCGCGTGCCGCCTCGCAGCGGAGGTGCAGCTTGTCGAGCCGGTTCGCTGTCCAGAGGAGCCACAGCCCCAGCACGAGTATCGCCATGACCACCACGACCGCGATGTCGATCAGGGAGGCGGTTCCCATCACAGTCCCTCTCGGCGCGTCGCAGGCAGCACGGTCTGGTAGACCGCTAGCACGTCCTCGACGACAGTCGACCAGTCATAACGACGTACGTCGGCCGCCGCGCGCGTGCGCAGCTGCTTCCGTAGCTCGTCGTCGCGGCACACCTCCACGACTGCGGCGGCGCATGCCGCGGCATCGCTGGTGGTGAAGAGTCTCCCGAGCGCGCCGTCACCTAAGACGGCCGCAAACGCCGGCAGGTCGCTCGCGACGACCGGCGCGCCGGCGGCCATCGCCTCGGCCAGCACGATGCCGAAGCTCTCGCCTCCGATGTGCGGCGCCACGAAGACCGTCGCGGAGGCGAACAGCCGCCCGCGGTCGTCGTCGCTGACCTGCCCGAGCAGCTCGATAGATCTGCGAACGGCGGCCGGTACGTCGTCGAGCACGCCTTCGCTACCACGTCCCGCAACGAGCAGGCGGGCGTCGGGGAGACTGGCCAGCACACCGGGAAACGCGGCGAGCAGCACAGCCAACCCCTTGCGCGGCTCGTCGGTGCGGCCGAGGACCGCGATCGTAGGTC
>JACCVZ010000101.1 GCA_013697905.1 Nocardioidaceae bacterium | reverse complement strand
CTGCGGGACCGACGAGTGAAGACGCGGACCGCCACCCGGGCGGCGTCGGACCCGGTAGCGGTGCCGGCGCGTTCCGACGTGTCGATGACCAACCCGGTCCCCGTGCCGCCCTTCTGGGGTGACCGCATCGTCAAGGGTGTGCCGCTGGCCGAGTTCTCCTCCTATCTCGACGAGCGCGCGACGTTCATGGGGCAGTGGGGATTGAAGTCGTCGCGGGGAGACGGTCTGTCGTACGACGAGCTCGTCGAGACCGAAGGTCGGCCGCGACTGCGGGGGTGGCTCAACCGCATCCAGACCGAGCAGATCATGGAACCGGCCGTCGTCTACGGCTACTGGCCTTGCTACAGCGAGCGCGACGACATCGTGGTGCTCGATCCGGAGCGGCACGCCGACGAGGTCGCCAGGTTCTCGTTCCCTCGTCAGCAGCGCGACCGGTTCCTCTGCCTGGCCGACTTCTTCCGGCCCAAGGACAGCGGTGAGCTCGACGTGGTCGGCTTCCACCTCGTGACGATGGGGGACAAGGTCAGTCGAGTGGCCGGCGAGCTGTTCGCCAAGAACGCCTACCGCGACTACCTCGAGCTGCACGGATTGTCGGTCCAGCTGACGGAGGCGCTCGCGGAGTACTGGCACGCCCGCGTCCGTGACGAGCTCGGCTTCTCCGGGGAGGATCCCGATGACATCGGTGAGGTCTTCCGCCAAGGCTACCGGGGTTCGCGCTACTCGTTCGGTTATCCCGCCTGCCCCGATCTCGAGGACCGAGCCACGCTCGTCCGGCTGCTGCGCCCGGAACGTATCGGTGTCGAGCTGAGTGAGGAGCTCCAGCTGCATCCGGAGCAGTCCACGGACGCGCTCGTCGTGCACCACCCCGAGGCCAAGTACTTCAACGCCCGATGAGGTGGCCGGGCTCCGAGGCACGGTTTCGATGCAGCGACCCGCAGATGAATCAGCCTGATGGAGCAGGTGTGTCCGGCAGCGCAGGAGGGACACCACCCCAGGCGGGACAGATGGCCTTGTGGTCGCACCAGCCGCAAAGCACCGACTTGCGAGGGCGCCAGTCGCCAGTCTCGTTGGCTCGGGTGATCGCATCCCAGAGCGCCCGCACCTTGCGCTCGGTCGCGAGCAGGTCGTGCTCAGTCGGCTCGTAGCGCAACATTTCACCGTTGCCGAGATAGACCAGCTGCAGCATCCGCGGGATGACACCTCGAGTACGCCAAACCACGAGGGCGTAGAACCTCATCTGGAACAGCGCCTTCGCCTCGAAGTGCTCGCCAGGCGACTTGCCGGTCTTGTAGTCGACGATGCGCAGCTCACCCGTCGGCGCGACGTCGACGCGGTCGATGTAGCCGTGCAGGTGCAGACCCGAGTCGAGCTGGGTGATGACGTGCACCTCGCGCTCGGCTGGCTCGAGGCGCTGTGGGTCCTCGAGCGTGAAGTAGCGCCCGAGCAGGGCGCGGCACTGGTCGAGCCAGGTCAACAAGTCAGGGCCGGCCGGCCCACCGTCGACGCCTGGTCCTCCGAACATCTCGGCCAGCTCGGGCTCAGCCTCGAGCAGCCGCTCCCAGGCACCCGGCAGCAGCGCGTTGGCGCGTTCAGGCGTGCGGTCGGTCGTCGGAAGGTCGAACAGGTCCTCGAGCACCTTGTGCACGACCGAACCACGCACGGCGTCGATGCTCGGTGCTTCAGGCAGCCTGTCGATGACCCGGAACCGGTAGAGCAGGGGGCAGGACATGAAGTCGCTCGCACGACTCGGGGACAGCGAGTTTCGACGGGTCAAGCCCGCGAACTCGTCGACGTCGGATGGGGGTGCATCGTCGACCTCGAGGACGGGACTGCTGGTCTGTTCCACGCTCATGCCCGTCAGGCTAGGTCACGGCACCGACAGAACCGCCGCGCGGCGACGCCCGGGCGCGGCGAGCGGCAAATAGGAATTGGCGAGACGCACCATTAGCGTTGAGTCGTGACTTCCCCCACCGAGAGCCGCCCTCGGCCGCGGCCATCTGCGCCAGGCACGTTCCGCCTGGGTACGGTGGCGGGGATCGACGTGACCGTGGCGAACTCCTGGTTTCTCATCATCGGACTGATCGCCCTGCTGATTGCGCCCCGGCTCCAGCTGGTCGCTCCCGGCCTCGGTGGGTGGGCCTATGTCGCCGGCACCGCATTCGCACTCCTGCTCTACCTGTCGGTGCTGCTTCACGAGATCTCGCACGCGCTCGCGGCGCGGGTGTTCGACATGCAGGTGAACTCGATCAACCTGCACTTCCTCGGCGGAGCCACCGAGATCGACGGGGAGGCCGAGACGCCCTGGCGCGAGTTCGTCATCGCCGTCGTAGGTCCGCTCACCTCGCTGGCGGTCGGTGCCGTCGCCTGGGCAGCCATCTCGTTGTTCGACGACGGGCTGCTTCGGTTCACGATCGCTTCCCTGGCGGGCGCCAACCTGATCGTCGGCCTGATCAACCTCGTCCCCGGACTGCCCCTCGACGGAGGCCGCGTGCTGCAAGCCGCGGTGTGGGGTCTGACGAGCAAACGCAACCTTGGCATCGTGGTCGCCGCATGGGGCGGCCGCGCGGCTGCGGTGGCGGCAATCACCTGGCCGACGCTGAAACCCTTCTTCGGGCTCACTCCCGACGTGGTCGACTACCTGCTCGGCATCGTGATCGGGATGTTCTTGTGGACTGGGGCGACACACGCCCTGCACGTGGCCCGCCTTCGCCGTCGGCTCCCTGGCGTCGGAGCGAGACGGCTCGCGCGCCCGGCCATCGGCGTACCGGCCGACTTGCCCGCCTCCGAGGGGGTACGCCGGGCGCAGGAGGCCAACGCCGGGTCGCTCGTGGTCATGACCAGTGGTGGGCAGCCCGTCGGCATCGTCAGCGAGCAGGCACTGCGGTCGACCCCGGAGGACCGGCTCCCCTGGGTGCCGATCGGCGACCTCGCCCGGCGCATCGAGGACGGCCTGTCGCTGTCGGCGGATCTCTCAGGCGAGCCGCTGCTTCGCGCCATGAACCTCACGCCGGCGTCGGAGTACGTGCTGGTCGAACTGGACGGTTCCATCTACGGCGTGCTGGTGACGAAGGACGTCGATGACGCCTTCCGCACGTCCTGACCGACCTCGAACCGTTGGCTGACGCGACGCCACTACGCTGGGCCCCCCATGCCCGTTCCGTCCGAGCCCGCCGACGCCACACCAGCGGTGGACGACCTGCCAAGCCTGGACCCGACCTGGTCCGGCGTACGCCGAGGGCCGCTGCGCGCGGGGGAGCGGGTCCGGCTCAGCGACCCGAAAGGTCGCAAGCACACCGTGCTGTTGGAGGACGGCAAGACGTACTTCACCCACAAGGGTGCGATCGAGCTCGATCGGCTGATCGGCGCCCCGGACGGCTGTGTCGTCACGTCGTCGGGGGGTGTCGACTACCTGGTCATGAGGCCACTGCTCCCCGACGTCGTCGTATCGATGCCGCGAGGCGCGACCGTTGTCTACCCGAAAGATGCCGCCCAGATCGTCACCATGGCCGACATCTTCCCTGGAGCACGAGTAGTCGAGGCAGGCGTCGGGTCGGGTGCGCTGACCTGCTCGTTGCTACGAGCCGTCGGAGTCGACGGCAGGGTCTCGTCGTACGAGCGCCGCCAGGAGTTCGCCGACATCGCGCGCACGAACGTCACGTCCTTCTTCGGCGCGGAGCATCCGGCCTGGTGTCTCACGGTCGGCGACCTCGCCGAGGCGCTGGCCGAGCGCGACGTCGACCGCGTCGTGCTGGACATGCTGGCCCCCTGGGCGTGTGTCGATGTCGTTGCTGACGCGCTGGCGCCAGGCGGCCTGGTCTGCGCGTACGTCGCCACCGCGACCCAGCTCAGCAAGTTCGTCGAGACGGTCCGGGTGCACGCCGGCTTCACCGAGCCGCAGGCGTGGGAGTCGCTGGTCCGGGGGTGGCACGTGGAGGGGCTGGCGGTGCGACCCGAGCACAAGATGAACGGCCACACCGGCTTCCTGGTCACCGCCCGGCGGCTCGCCCCGGGTGTCACTGCACCGCGGCGGAGCCGGCGGCCGTCACCTGGGGCGTACGGGCCCGACTACACCGGGCCGCGGCCGGCAGAGTTCGCCGTCGTGGATGCGGCTGAGGTAACAGACTGATACCGACACGTGGCTTCAGGGGCTGGTGCAGGGGGCTCACGCAGGTAGGGTCGAAACCGCGGTACTCCCTCGTGAGGTGGTGACGATGTCTGCATACAACGCTCAGGGTGGTCGAGGACGCTCGACCGACGAGCTGCAGAGCCAGGTCGGATTCCTCGAGTCCGAGGTGGTAGAGCTGCGTCGCAGGCTGTCCGACGCCCCCCAGGCAACCCGGTTCCTCGAGCAACGGCTCGCCGAGGCCCAGTCTTCGCTTGCATCGCTGACGTCGCAGAACGAGCGCCTCGCGTCCACCTTGCGCGAGGCACGCGACCAGATCATGACGCTCAAGGAAGAGGTCGACCGGTTGGCCCAGCCACCGACCGGTTTTGGCACGTTCCTCAAGACCAACGACGACGATACGATCGACGTCTTCACCGGCGGTCGCAAGCTGAGGGTGAACGTGAGCCCGAATGTCGAGGTCGGCGGGCTCGAGCGGGGTCAGGAAGTCATGCTCAACGAGGCGCTCAACGTCGTGGCGGCGCTGAGCTTCGAGCAGGTCGGCGAGGTCGTCATGCTCAAGGAGATCCTGGCCGACAAGGAACGCGCGCTGGTCATCGCCAACGCCGACGAGGAGCGTGTCGTCAGGATCGCCGCACCGCTGCGAGAACAGACACTGCGCGCCGGCGACTCAGTGCTCCTCGACACCCGCGCGGGCTACATCTACGAGCGCATCCCGAAGACCGAGGTCGAGGAGCTCGTCCTCGAAGAGGTTCCCGACATCGACTACCGCAACATCGGCGGACTGTTCGGGCAGATCGACCAGATCCGGGATGCGATCGAGCTGCCCTATCTCCACCCGGAACTCTTCCAAGAGCACCAGCTCAAGGCACCGAAGGGTGTGCTGCTCTACGGGCCACCCGGCTGCGGCAAGACACTGATCGCGAAGGCGGTGGCCAACTCCCTCGCCAAGCAGGTCGCGGCCAAGACAGGCGAGGAGGGCAAGTCGTTCTTCCTCAACATCAAGGGTCCGGAGCTGCTGAACAAGTACGTCGGCGAGACCGAGCGCCACATCCGACTGGTGTTCCAGCGGGCCCGTGAGAAGGCCAGCGAGGGCACCCCGGTCATCGTTTTCTTCGACGAGATGGACTCGCTGTTCCGCACCCGGGGGTCTGGCGTCTCGTCCGATGTAGAGAACACCATCGTGCCGCAGCTGCTCAGCGAGATCGACGGCGTCGAGGGCCTCGAGAACGTCATCGTCATCGGCGCCTCCAACCGCGAGGACATGATCGACCCGGCGATCCTGCGCCCCGGCCGGCTGGACGTGAAGATCAAGATCGAGCGTCCGGACGCCGAGTCGGCGCGTGACATCTTCTCGAAGTACTTGGTGGCGTCGCTGCCCCTGCACCCCGAGGATCTCGCGGAGTTCGGTGACAACCGCGACGCCTGCGTTGCCGGCATGATCCAACGCACGGTGGAGCGGATGTACACCGAGTCCGAGGAGAACCGCTTCCTCGAGGTGACCTACGCCAACAGCGACAAGGAAGTTCTTTACTTCAAGGACTTCAACTCCGGTGCCATGATCCAGAACATCGTCGACCGGGCGAAGAAGATGGCCATCAAGGACTTGCTCGACAACAACCAGCGCGGACTGCGTGTGCAGCACCTGCTCCAGGCGTGCGTCGACGAGTTCAAGGAGAACGAGGATCTGCCCAACACCACCAACCCCGACGACTGGGCTCGGATCTCGGGCAAGAAGGGCGAGCGGATCGTCTTCATCCGTACGCTCATCTCCGGCAAGCAGGGCACCGAGCCCGGCCGTTCCATCGACAACGTCGCCAACACCGGTCAGTACCTCTGATCCCTCCGCGATTCGTCCGACTGAACGCGCACTGTTCCAGCCTGACCGGATCGGGCGAATCGCATCGCCGTCCGCAGTCCCCAGCCACCGCCGCGGCCTATCCACAAACCTCCTTCGTCCGAGTGTGGGGAAGATTCGCGGCGTGCTGGCCCGGCGTGATTTCCCCAAACTGGCCTCGGGCAACGAAGCGTGCCCCCGTAGGCTGCACCCATGACTGCGCGTCGCATCATGGGGACCGAGACAGAGTTCGGGATCTCCGTCCTGGGCACACCGTCGGCCAACCCGATGCTCACGTCGTCACAGGTCGTCAACGCCTACGCCGCGATGAGCGCCCGCTCGCGACGGGCCCGGTGGGACTTCGAGGAGGAGAACCCCCTCCGCGACGCCCGCGGCTTCGACCTCAGCCGAAACCTTGCCGACCCGAGCCAGCTCACCGACGAGGACGTGGGGCTCGCCAACCTGATCCTTACCAACGGCGCGCGGCTGTACGTCGACCACGCCCACCCGGAGTACTCCACCCCTGAGTGCACCAACCCCCATGACGTCGTGCGCTGGGACAAAGCCGGTGACCAGATAGTGGTCGCCGCCGCGAACGCGGTGCACATCCCTGGGCAGAACCCGATCGTGATGTACAAGAACAACACCGACAACAAGGGGGCGTCCTACGGCTCACACGAGAACTACCTGATGCAACGGTCGACACCCTTCCCCGACATCATCCGGCACATCACGCCGTTCTTCGTGAGTCGCCAGGTGGTGTGCGGAGCGGGTCGCGTCGGTATCGGCCAGGACGGCCGCACGGCCGGTTTCCAGGTGAGTCAACGCGCCGACTTCTTCGAGGTCGAGGTCGGTCTCGAGACCACGCTCAAGCGGCCCATCGTCAACACCCGCGACGAGCCGCACGCCGACCCGGAGAAGTACCGCCGGCTGCACGTGATCATCGGCGACGCGAACCTGGCCGAGGTATCGACCTTTCTCAAGCTCGGCACCACTGCGCTCGTGCTTTCCATGATCGAGGAACGGGTCATCAGTGCCGACCTCGCCATCGACGGGCCGGTGGCTGCACTGCATGCCGTCTCACACGACCCGACGCTGACCCATCTGATCGTGTTGAAGGACGGCCGGTCGATGACCGCGCTCGACCTGCAGGAGGCCTACCTCGACCTCGCCCGGCACCACGTCGCTGAGCGGTACGGCGCCGACGTCGACGCTGACACCGTCGAGGTGCTCGAACGTTGGGAGTCGGTGCTCACCCGGCTTCGCACCGACCCGATGTCACTGCGGCGCGAGCTGGACTGGGTCGCAAAGTTGTCCCTGCTGGAGTCCTACCGCGAGCGCGACAACCTCGACTGGGACGACCCCAAGCTGCACCTCGTCGACCTCCAGTACGCCGACCTGCGCGCCGACAAGGGCCTCTACAACAAGTTGGTACAACGCGGCTCGATGGACCGGTTGGTGTCGGACACCGAAGTGAAGGCTGCGGTCACCGACCCCCCCGAGGACACCCGCGCGTACTTCCGCGGTCGTTGTCTGGCGCAGTACTCCGACCGGATCGCGGCCGCGTCCTGGGACTCGGTGATCTTCGATCTTCCCGGCAAGGACTCGTTGCAGCGCATCCCGACGATGGAGCCGAGCCGGGGCACCCGCCAGCATGTCGGCGCCTTGCTCGATCGTTGTGAGACAGCCGAGGAGCTGTTCGCGGCCATCACGTCCTGACCAGGTGCCGCCCGGTAGGGTCACAGTGGGGCACCTGGTCACGCCCCCGAAGAAGATGTGCAGTGATGAGGTGGGAGGTGCACGATGGCACGCGAAGGCGGCCAGCAGCACAGGTCCAAGGGCAAGTCCTCCCAGGAGGAGCAGCAGGTCGAGGCGGCCGAGGTCGACGCCGTCGCCGAGCGCAAGGAGAAGCTTGATGACGACGTCGACGCGATCCTCGACGACATCGACGAGGTGCTCGAGTCGAACGCCGAGGAGTTCGTCCGAGGCTTCGTCCAGAAGGGTGGCCAGTGAGCACCAGTGCTGACGCCCGACTTCCCGCGGCGTACCTGACCCCGGGCACCGCCTCCTTCGCGGACTTCTTGGCCAGCCAGGCTCCAGACCTGCTGCCAGGGCGACGGACCCCGGTTACCGGCGCGGTCGACGTACCGCATGGAACCACGATCGTGGCGGCGACCTTCGACGGCGGTGTCGTGATGGCCGGTGATCGCCGCGCCACGATGGGCAACATCATCGCCCAGCGAGACATCGAGAAGGTCTTCCCCGCCGATGAGTACAGCTGTGTGGGCATTGCCGGCGCCGCGGGGCTGGCCGTCGAGGCGACCCGGCTCTTCCAGGTCGAGCTCGAGCACTACGAGAAGATCGAGGGCATCACGCTGTCCCTCGACGGAAAGGCCAACCGGCTGGCAGCCCTGATCCGTGGAAATCTGGCGATGGCGATGCAGGGACTCGCCGTGGTGCCGCTGTTCGCCGGCTACGACACGAACGCCGGCATCGGCCGAATCTTCTCCTACGACGTCACCGGCGGACGCTACGAAGAGCAATCGTTCTACTCCGTCGGCTCGGGTTCGCTGTTCGCCCGCGGCTCGCTCAAGAAGTTGTATCGCGAGGGGTTGACGGCGCGCGAGTGTGCGACCGCTGCCGTCCAGGCGCTGTACGACGCAGCCGACGACGACTCTGCCACCGGGGGCCCCGACCTCACCCGCCGGATCTTCCCTGTGGTCGCCGTGGTGACCGCCGACGGATACGCGCGGATGCCCGACTCCGACGTTGCCGAGATCGCCGACGAGATCGTCACCGCCCGCATGGAGCGGCCAGACGGTCCTGCCGCTTCGCTGACCTGACAATGAGGCCCATCTGATGTCGATGCCGTTCTACGTCTCGCCCGAGCAGCTGATGAGGGACCGGGCGGACTACGCCCGCAAGGGGATCTCCAAGGGGCGGTCGCTCGTCGCCGTCCAGTACGCCGACGGTCTCCTCTTCGTGGCCGAGAACCAGTCGCAGGCGCTGCACAAGGTCTCCGAACTGTACGACCGGCTCGCGTTCGCCGCGGTCGGCCGCTACAACGAGTTCGAGAACCTGCGGATCGCCGGCGTACGCCTCGCCGACATGCGGGGCTATGCCTACGACCGGCTCGATGTGACCGGCCGGGCGCTGGCCAACGCCTACGCCCAGACCTTGGGCACGATCTTCTCCTCCGGTGGCGAGAAGCCCTACGAGGTCGAGCTGTTCGTGGCCGAGGTGGGGGAGCGGCCCGAGGGCGACCAGATCTACCGGCTCACCTACCAGGGCTCTGTCGCAGACGAGCACCAGTTCGCCGCGATGGGAGGCTCGGCAGAACAGATCACGGAGTACCTCGAGGAGCACTACTCTTCAGGCCTTGCCCTCGACGACGCCCTGAAGCTTGCTGTCGAGGCCCTTGGCCACGACGGGCCCGAGCCTCGACAGATCAGCCGTGACGCCCTGGAAGCGGCGGCACTGGACCGAACCCGAACCCAGCCGCGCAAGTTCCGTCGGATTCCGGCGTCGCGCCTCGCGACTCTCTTCGGCTCTTCGTCCGACGAAGCAGGCGCCGACGAAGCAACACCAGAGCCGGTCGAGCCCGTCGAGCCGGTCGAGTCCGCAAGCGGCGGTCGTCGCGTCGACACACCGGGGCCGACCGGTTCCTCGCGGGTGTCGAACGAGCCCGGCAAAGCGTTGGAAGACCTGCCCGCCGAGCCCGACGGCGAATGACTGAAGTCGACGCCGACCGACTCTGGGAGCACGTGGGTGACGACCTCGTCCTCCATGACGGCTGGCTCAGGGTCAGCCAGCGCCAGTATCGGCTCCCGGACGGCCGGATGGTCACCTGGGACATGTTCGGAGGCGGCGAGTCGGTCGGCGTCTTGGCATTGACCCCCGAGCGTCGCGTCGTCTGCGTGCGACAGTTTCGGCCGGGTCCCGACCGCGTCGTGCTGAACATCCCCGGCGGGTTCGTCGAACCCGGCGAGACGCCGGAGCAGGCAGGTGTTCGCGAGCTCACGGAGGAGACGGGATACGTCAGCGACGACTTGACGCATGTGGCGACCGCCATGAGCGCATCTTCCACCAGCCGACGCCACGTCGTCATCGCCCGAGACGCCCAGCCACTCGGCAGCCAGCGCCTCGACGAGTACGAGGACTGCGAACCCGTCGTGCTCGACGTCGCCGAGGTGAGGGCCGAGCTCCGCGCCGGTCGGATGACCGGCAACGAGCTCGTCTACCTTGCCCTCGACCACGCCCATCTCCTCTGAGAGCGGCCCAACCGGCGCCTGCATCGGAGTCTGGCTGTGTGCGCGTTGACATAGGCTGAGGCCGTGGACCGACGGATTTTCGGGATCGAGAACGAGTACGGCGTCACCTGCACGTTTAAAGGTGCTCGGCGCCTGTCTCCCGACGAGGTCGCCCGCTACTTGTTCCGGCGCGTCGTGTCCTGGGGCCGCTCCAGCAACGTGTTCC
>JACCVZ010000098.1 GCA_013697905.1 Nocardioidaceae bacterium | reverse complement strand
ACCACGGCGCGCGCAGCATCACCGAGACCTACTTGCGTGAGCTCGGGGCCGAGGTCCGGCTACTCGCCACCGCGGACGGCGACGCCGATGCGGCGTTGGACGGAGCCAGCCTGGTGCTCCTCGAGTCACCGGCCAACCCGAGCCTCGACGTCTGCGACATCGAGTCGCTGTGCCGGTCCGCGCACGCCGCGGGCGCACGGGTCGCCGTCGACAACAGCACGGCGACCGTGCTCGGGCAGCAGCCCCTTGCGCTCGGCGCGGACTACTCGCTCGGCAGCGACAGCAAGGCACTGACTGGCCACTCCGACCTGCTGCTGGGGCACATCGCCGTGCGCGACGCCGACCTGCTGCCCCCCCTCGCGGCCTGGCGCAGCCAGATCGGCGCCGTCGCCGGGCCGATGGAGACGTGGCTGGCTCACCGCTCGCTTGCCACGCTTGACGTCCGCCTGCAGCGACAGTGCAGTACGGCGCTGGCGGTCGCCTCGGCGCTGCGCGACCATCCCGCGGTGCTGCGATGCCGCTATCCGGGTCTGCCGGGCGACCCGGCGTACGCCGTCGCGAGCCAGCAGATGACGCTGTGCGGCCCCGTGCTGGGGTTCACGCTGGCCGGCCAGGCCGAGGCTGAGCGCTGGCTGTCCGACGTCGGTCTCGTGCTCCCGGCGACGAGCTTCGGTGGCGTGCACACCACTGCGGAGCGGCGGGCCCGGTGGGCCAGCGACGACGTTCCGCCGGGGTTCATCCGGCTCAGCGTCGGGCTCGAGGACCCGGTCGACCTCGTGGCAGACATCCTGCAAGCTCTCCCCTGACCATCCGAGAGTTCCCGCCACACCATCCGACCTCGGATGGTCAGTGCGGAAGTCTCGGATGATCAGTGCGGAAGTCTCGGATGGTCGGTCGGGAAGTCTCGGATCGTCGGGATCACTGGGCTTTGACGGCGGCGAGCAGCTTGCTCATCGTGTCCTTGGCGTCGCCGAAGAGCAGCGTCGTCTTCGGATCGAAGAGCAGCTCGTTGTCGATGCCCGCGAACCCCGGGCGCATGGAGCGCTTCATGAAGACCACCTGCTGGGCCTCATTCGCGTTGAGGATCGGCATGCCGTAGATCGGCGCACCGGGCGAGGTCTTGGCGGCCGGGTTGACCACGTCGTTCGCTCCGACGACGAGCACGACGTCGGCCTGCTTGAACTAGCCGTTGATCTCGTCCATATCCTTGAGCTGCTCGTACGGCACCTGGGCCTCCGCTAGCATCACGTTCATGTGCCCGGGCATCCGGCCGGCGACCGGGTGGATCGCGTAGTCCACCTCGATCCCCTTCTCGCCGAGCACGTCGACCAGCTCACGCAGGCTGTGCTGCGCCTGCGCCACCGCAAGCCCATAGCCCGGTACGACGATCACCCGGTGTGCATACGCCAGCAGGATCGCCACGTCTTCCGGGGTCGCCGAACGGACCGGGCGGTCGGACACCTCGCCGCCGCCGAGCGTCGAGCCACCCTTGAGCGCGCCGAACAGGATGTGCGGCAGCGACCGCCCCATCGCGGACGCCATCATCTTCGTCAGGAACGTTCCGGACGCCCCGACAAGGGTGCCACCGACGAGCAGCACGATGTTTCCGAGGACGTAGCCCTCAGCGGCCACACTCAGACCCGTGAACGCGTTGAGCAGCGAGATCACGATCGGCACATCGGCGCCGCCGACCGGAAGCACCAGCAGGGCTCCGAGCACCAGCCCCACCACCGCCAGCAGGACGCCGATCCAGACAGCAGGGTGCAGGACCAGCACCACGGCCAGCGCCACACCCGCGAGCAACGAGCCGCCGAACGCGATTGCGAGCCCAGGGAACGTCACGGGGCGACCGGTCATCAGCTCCTGGAGCTTCGCGAACGTGACGAGCGACCCCGAGAAGCTGACCGCCCCGACCAGGAGGGTGAAGGCGGTGGCGACCAGGTCGAACGTCGCGATGTCGGAGGCGCCATCCGCCACCAGGTGCTGCAGCTCGAGCAGCGCGACGAGCGCCGCCGCACCACCGCCCACACCGTTGAAAAGCGCCACGAGCTGCGGCATCTGCGTCATCTGCACCCGGCGGGCGCCGACGACGCCCAGCACCGACCCGACCACGATCGCGCCAAGGATCAGCGGCACGTGGTGCAGGTCCAACGCGAAGAAGACCACGACACACGCGAGCAGCGCGCCCGCCGCGCCGACCAGGTTGCCGTTGCGGGCGCGGCGCGGTGACGACAACCCCTTCAGGGCGAGGATGAAGCACACCGCGGCCGCGAGATAGGCGACCTGCGCCCACGTGGGCGTCATCCGCGCGGACCCGGCCGTCGCCGACCAGTGAACATCTGCAGCATCCGGTCGGTGACGACGAACCCGCCGACCAGGTTGAGAGTTGCGAGGACGATGGCAACCAGGCCGATGGCGAGGACCGCATCGGAGTCGCTCGTTCCGGTGACCAGGATGGCGCCGAGCAAGATGATGCCGTGGATGGCGTTGGCGCCGGACATCAGTGGCGTGTGCAGCGTGGAGGACACTTTGGAGATCACCTCGACGCCGACGAACACGCTCAGCGCGAAGATCGTGAGCCAGCCGACCGCGTCGCTCATGCTGTGTCCTCCCTGTTCGTCATCCCGCTCGGGCCTGCAGCAGCTCGCGTGTCGGCGCGTGGCTGACCTCACCAGCATGTGTCACGCACGTCGACGAGACGATCTCGTCGTCGAAGTCGGGAGCGAAGCCGTCCTCGCCGGTCATCAGCGTGAGCAGGTTGACGACGTTCTGCGCGTAAAGACGGCTCGCGGGGCCCGGCATCTGGCTGGGGACGTTCGAGCCGCCCCACACCTGCGCTCGTCCGATCTGCACGACAGCTCCCGGGACCGAACCCTGCACGTTGCCGCCGCTGTCGGCTGCGAGGTCGATGACGACCGAGCCTGCCCGCATCTGCGCCACCATCTCGGCGGTCACCAGCATCGGCGCCGCCCGACCCGGCAGCGCGGCCGTCGTGATCAGCGCGTCTGCTGCGGCGATGTACGGCGCCAGCAGCTCGCGCTGGCGGGCAGCCCGCTCCTCGGTCATCTCGCGGGCATAGCCGCCGGCGCCCTCGAGCGACTCCAGGTCCAGCTCGATCGCGGTGGCACCCATCGACCGGATCTCCTCCGCGGCGGCAGCCCGCACGTCGTACGCCCTGACGACCGCCCCGAGCCGCCGGCAGGTCGCGATGGCCTGCAGGCCGGCAACTCCGGCGCCGAGTACGACGACCTCCGCCGGTGAGACCGTGCCGGCAGCGGTCATGT
Source organism: Nocardioidaceae bacterium (assembly GCA_013697905.1). Lineage (GTDB taxonomy): Bacteria > Actinomycetota > Actinomycetes > Propionibacteriales > Nocardioidaceae > JACDHG01. The sequence goes on along the minus strand of JACCVZ010000098.1, from coordinate 481 downwards.
TCAGCGGGAAGAACCGCCGAAGCCTCCCCGCTGCCACGACCGCGCACCGGTACCCCGCGACGAGCGCCTGCGAGCTGAGCGCGTCCATCGACTGCGCCCGGGAGATCCGCGGCACGAGCTCCATCGCGAACGACGTGAGGAGCAGGTCCCGCCGCTCGACGATGAGGTCGAGCGACTGAGCCGGCGGCAGGAAGGAGATCGTCGCGACGCCCTCACGAAGGCGGCGCGCCTGGGCGCTGGCGAGCGGTGCCACCGACAGCACCACGCTCGCGTCGCGCAACGCCTCGGTCGCCAACCGGGCACCGGCAGCGACGTACTCGTCGTCGTCGCACTGCGCGGCGTGACCGGCTCCGGGCTCGACGGCGACGTCATAGCCGAGGCCGGTCAGCTTCGCGACGAGCTCGGGGACGAGTGCGACGCGCGTCTCACCGGCGCGGGTCTCTCGGACGACTGCGACGAGCACCCTCCGAACCTAAGGCAC
>JACCVZ010000070.1 GCA_013697905.1 Nocardioidaceae bacterium | reverse complement strand
CATGATCGTGCCGTGCATGGTGAAGAGCTGGTTGTAGACATCGTCGCTGACAACCTGGTTCCCGGGCCGAGCAAGTTCGGCGCGGATCAGCATCGCCATCAGTCCCGCCAGCAGGAAGAACGCGAATGACGTGGCCAGGTAGAGATTGCCGATGACCTTGTGGTCGGTGGTGGTGAGGTACTTGACGACGAGCTGACCCTTGGTGAGTCGGCGTGGCTGGGGGCGGATCGTCGTCGTACGTGCGTCTGTCGCGGTCACTCGCCGCCTCCTGTCGCGGTGTCGAGACCGTCGACGGTCTCGGAGTCGCTGCCGCCTCGCAGGAGGCCCGTCTGACCGGCGTCCTTGAGCTCCTGCATGTGTTGGTCGAACGTCTGGCGGTCGGTCACGATCACCCTGAACAGCATTCGCGAGTGATGCTGCCCGCACAGCTCGGCGCAGCGACCCACGAACGTGCCCGCCTTCGTGGGAGTCATCGAGAAGCCCTGGTCACGCCCGGGAATCACGTCCAGCTTGAAGTAGAACGACGGCACCCAGAACGAGTGGATGACGTCGGGCGAGTGCAGGGTGAAGTTGACGGTCTCGCCCTCGACCAGCCACAAGTCCGGCTCCCGCGCCGGAGTGCCCTGATCGTAGACGTCCTCACCGTCGGCACCGGACTCCTCCACATAGTTGAACGTCCACGACCACTGCTGAGCTGTGACGACCACGTTGTGGTCGGGTTGGGAGACCGCGTCCAGCTCCTTGTCCTGGGTCTGAACCGTGAAGAAGAAGAGGACCGCGACGACGATGACCGGCGCGATCGTGTAGAGCACCTCGATCGGGGCGTTGTAACGCACCTGGACCGGCAAGTCGTCGTCGCGGCGACGCCGGTAACGCACCGACACCCAGCCGATCAGCCCCCAGGTGAAGCCGCCGATGATGAACGCCGCGATCCACGCGCCGATCCACAGATCGTGGACGTACTGCGAGCGGTCACTCGCCGCCTCGGGCAGCCCCAGCCGTTTCCACTGGTCAGTCGTCTCCTCAGCGCAGCCGGTCAGCAGGACCAGGCACGACAACCCGACGACCGATGCTGCCGCACGGCTCAGCCGCGAGCGTCGCGTGGCGCGCTCGGTGAGAATCCGACTCACGTGGCGCCTTTCTTCGGTGATGGACAGCGTCAGTGGTGATGACCGCGGAGGGCGTCGACCAAAACCCTACTCCAGCGACCGCGGCCACAGTCGGTGAGGTAGGTGGCGAAGCTGGCCCTGCCGCAAGCTCGTCCTGACACCCCGGGGTGGCGCGTTCGTCGACGTCAGCCGAGCAGATTCGGTGCGCAGCAGGTGTTCCATGGCCGCGAAGCGTTTCGGCGACACGGAGCGTGTCGCTGCCCGGCGCCGGTGCGCAGATGGCCTTGAATGAAGACGGCCCCGCGAAGTATGAGTTCGCGGGGCCCTGACGTGCCCGCGTCGAGATCTCTTGGACCCCTACACCCGGTCAGGCGTCCGGCAGCAGCCAGCCGGTGACGGCGGCGGCTGCCTCGTCACCATAGGCGTCGTGCAGGCGGCGGCAGAACTCCCGCTGCGTGAAGGCGTACTCCTGGGTGCCGACGCCTTCGACGACGTACGCCGCAAGCACGCACCCGGTCTGCGCGGCCTGCAGGTGCGGGAGCCCGGCGGCCACCGCGGCCAGGAAGCCGGCGCGGAACGCGTCGCCGACACCGGTCGGCTCGACGGCTTCGACCCCGGCGACCGCGTCGACGGTCCATGGGTCGACGCCTCGACGCTCGACGCGGACGCCGGCGCGCCCCAGCGTGACGATTCTGTTCTCGACGTGCTCGAGGGTCTCCAAGGCCGACCAACCCGTCTTCTGCTCGATCAGCGCCGCCTCATACTCGTTGGAGAACAGGTAGGTCGCCCCGTCGATCAACCGCCGGATGGTGTCGCCGTCGGACCAAGCCAGCTGCTGCGACGGGTCCGCGGCGAACCGATAGCCCCGGCTGCGGCACTCATCCGTGTGGCGCATCATGGCCTCGGGGTCGTTGGGTGCCACGACCACCATGTCGAGGTGACCGACGCGCGCTTGCACGGGACGGAGCTCGATCTCGCGCGCCTCACTCATCGCACCGGCGTAGAACGACGCGATCTGGGCGTGGGAGTCGTCGGTCGTGCAGATGAACCGGGCCGTGTGCCGGGTGTCGGAGTAGTGCAAGGACCCACAGTCGACGCCATGCCGCTCAAGCCAGGAACGGTAATCGGCAATGTCCTCCCCAACGGCGGCCACCAGCACCGGCCGCACCCCAAGGGCTGCCAACCCGAAGGCAATGTTGGCGGCGCAGCCGCCCCGACGTACCTCCAGGTCCTCGACCAGGAACGACAAGGCGATCTTGTCGAGCTGATCGACCACGAGGGAGTCCGCGAACTTGCCGCGGAAGGACATCAGGTGGTCGGTCGCAACGGACCCGGTAACGGCGAGAGGCACGTCACCACAGACTACCGGGGTATCTTCGCGGCTGCCCGCCGCTTCGCCCCCAGCGATTCGTCCGGTCGAGCGCGGACAGCCAGAGCACGAGTCAGCCGGACGAACCCGTACGCCGATACCCCCGCTTGGACGACGATTAGCCTCGGGGCCTGACCACCTCGCCGCCAGCCATTGACCCCGGCTGTTCGGACGAGTTGACTTCGCGTTGACGCCACACCCACCCGGCGTCACCTTGTCCAGGGTGCCAATGGCGCGCCGGACGAGACCACGCCCCGTCCCCCTCGGGGGGCGGGGCGTGGTGCAGTCTGGTGGTCGGGTGGTCGGCTGGTCGGGTGGCCTGGTGGTCGAGTGGCGAAGCGCGGTGCCGGCGCGTCTGCTGAGTGAACGAGTCTGCCTAGTGGAAGGAGTCGCCGCAGGCGCAGGAGCCGCCGGCGTTCGGGTTGTCGATCGTGAAGCCCTGCTTCTCGATCGTGTCGACGAAGTCGATGGTGGCGCCGTGGAGGTAGGGCACGCTCATCCTGTCGACGACGACTGAGACGCCCCCGAAGCCGCGCACCGCGTCACCGTCGAGGTTGCGCTCGTCGAAAAAGAGTTGGTAGCGCAGGCCGGAGCAGCCACCCGGCTGCACCGAAACGCGTAGCTGGAGGTCGTCGCGACCCTCCTGGTCGAGCAGCGCCTTGACCTTGACAGCGGCGGTGTCGGTCAAGAGGACTCCGTCGACCTTGGGCTCGGCGCCCTGGGTAGCCGTCGTGGTCTGGTCTTGGACGGTCATTCGCACTCCATAGGTCGTGGTGGTGCGCCGATGGCGCCTCTCGCTGACTGCCAACGAACGCAGCTCGGCGGTCATTCCCATCCTGACACATCGGCGCGACAGATCGTTAGTTCTCAGCCGGGTCGGCGATGCCCGTCCGACGACCCCACGTCACCGGCTCGTGGCGCGCAGCCGGCAGGCGCAGTCAGCGCGACCAGGTTCGGGCGACCCGCTCGGCTAGGGCAGCGAGGCTCACGGCGGGGTCGGCGAAAGCCGCCTGCTCCCCGACGAGATCTACGACCGAGTACGCCGACTCGATCCCCAGCGCCCGCATCTCCCGGGAGCCGACCAGCACCTGGCCGGCGAGCGCGATGCAGGGCCGGATCGCCTCCGCGGCGATCCGGGCGACGCCGTAGGGCACCTTGCCCGACCGTGAAGAGAAGTCGAAGGCGCCTTCGCCCGTCACGACGAGGTCGCTGTTGCGGGCACGCCCGGCCAGCCCGACCGCCTCGGCCACGACTCCGATGCCGCCTACCCTCGTCGCACCCAGCAGCAGCAGTGCGAAGCCGAGCCCGCCGGCCGCTCCGGCTCCCGGCTCGTCAGCGAGCCTGCGGTCGGTGAGCTCCGCGAGCCGTTGCACCTGGGCCTCGATGTAGTGCTTGCGCTCCTCCACTACCCCCTTCTGCGGACCGAAGACGTTGGTCGCGCCGCGCAGCCCGAGCAACGGGTTGTCGACGTCGGAGGCGATGACGAGCTCGACATCGGCGCAACGCTGCCGGGGCGCAGTGACGTCGACACCGCTCAGCATCTCCAGGGCCTGGGGTCCGCCCGCCAGCGCCTCCGGCGGGGTCGATGTGGCGCCGAGCGCCGCCAGCAGACCCGCTCCTGCGTCGTTGGTGCCAGATCCACCGAGCCCCACCACCACGCGGGAGGCTCCGTCTTCGACTGCGGCCGCGATCATCTGGCCGACACCGTACGTCGTCGCCCGCTCGGGGTTGCGCCGCTCCGACAGATGCAGCCCGCAGCCCTGGGCGGACTCGACGTAGGCGGTGTCCTCGACCATCAGGACGGCGGTCGGCGTCTCGTCGCCGTACAGGTCCAGCACGGGCACCGACAACAGCTCCCCACCAAGGCAGGCATGGAGGACATCGACGAAGCCAGGGCCGCCGTCCGACATCGGGGCGAGCTCCAGCTCGTCGTCCGGTGACCGTCGACGCCAACCCTCGGCCATCGCCTCGGCCGCCTCGACAGCGGTCAAGGTGCCCCCGAACGAGTCCGGTGCGAAAATCACGTGCATACCGGTCATCGTCGCAACCGACGACTGTGGGGGTCGCGCCGGGTGGGGTGGCGATCGCTGAGTCTGCCTACGATGAGCCGGAATCGTCGAGCGATGGAGGGGACGGACGGGTGGCGGAAAGCAGCACGAAGGCCTCGGGAGGGCATCATCGCACCTGGTGGCTGTTCGCAGCGGTGGTCCTGGTCATTCTCGCCGGGCTGTACGTCGCTGGATGGTCCCTGACCGGTAACCGCGTCCCCAACGGCACAGCCGTCGCCGGGATCGACATCGGCGGCCTGCGCGCCGAGACCGCCACGGCCAAGCTCGAGTCGAGGCTGTCCGACGACGCGGCAACCCCGGTCGAGTTCGCCCATGCCGGTGAGACTTACCTGCTCGTGCCCCGTGACTCTGGCCTTGGCATCGACGTCGAGGCAACGGTGCGGCAGGCGGGAGGCGGGCGTTCGTGGAACCCGGTGCGGATGGTCGACCTACTGTTCGGCTCCGGGTCCCAGGTCGAGCCCGTCGTCGTCGTCGACGACAACGAGCTCGCTGCGGCCGTCGACGAGGTCTCGAAGCAGCTGGAGACCGACCCCGCTGAGCCCAGCGTCCGCTTCAGCGCAGCTGGCACTCCCGAGATCACTACCCCCGTCGTCGGGCTCGATGTCGACGAGGAGGCGGCAGTGGAGTCCGCGAAGGCGGCGTACCTGACCCCTTCCGCCGAAGGGCTTGAACTGCCCGTGCGAGAGATCCCACCGAGCGTCACGCCCGCAGCGTTTCGCCAGGCCCGCCGTGAGCTGATCCGGCCAGCGGTCTCCGAACCCATCCTGCTCGAGCTGCCGGGCCGAGTTGTTCGGCTACCGGTCCGTGCGTTTGCCCCCGCGTTGACGATGGCACCCGTCGACGGCCAGCTTGTCGCGTCGATCGACGCCGCGGTCCTCAGCGACCGGCTCGAGCGTCTCAATCAGCGCCTGGGCGCTCGTCCGAAAGACGCGACCGTGCTGCTGCGGGGCACCACCCCGGTCGTCGTACCCGCGCGGCCCGGTGTCGCGCTCGATCCTGCCAAGGTGGCAGATGCGATCCTGCCGGTGCTGGCCGAACAAGGCGACGCCCGGTCGGTGCAGGTCGGGACAACGACCGAGGAGGCCGACTTCACGACGGCAGAAGCGCGCGCCCTGAAGATCACCGAACGGGTCAGCGAGTTCGTCACGTTCTTCCCGTACGCCGAGTACCGCAACACCAACCAGGCCCGGGCGGCCGAGCTGATCGACCAAACGGTGCTCAAGCCCGGCGACACCTTCTCGTTCAACGGCACTGTCGGCGAGCGGACGGTGGCCAACGGTTTCGTCAAGGGCTTCATCATCAGCAACGGCGTCTATGCCGAAGAACTGGGCGGCGGGGTCTCCCAGGTGGTGACGACGACCTACAACGCGGCGTTCTTCGCCGGGCTCGACGACGTCGAACACAAGACTCACAGCTTCTACATCGACCGTTACCCGCTCGGACGGGAGGCGACGGTGGCGTACCCGACCGTTGATCTCAAGTTCGCCAACAACACGCCGTACGGCGTGCTCATCCATGCCTGGGTGGTGCCGTCAACGGTCTCGACCCAAGGTGAGATGCATGTCGAGATGTACAGCACCAAGTACTGGGACATCACCGCCGGTGTCTCCGAGCGCTTCGACTTCACGTCCCCCACCACGCGCTACGACCCGACCGACACCTGCGTCGCCAACATCGGCTACAGCGGTTTCGAGGTCGACGTCTACCGATACTTCCGCAGAGCCGGCTCGCCCGAGCTGGTGGAGAAGGAGACGGACCATGTCACCTACACCCCCTCGGACTCCGTCGTCTGCACGTGATCACCGTCCCGGGAGAGCGCCAACGCGCCGCGCCCTCCACCCATGACCCAAAGGTCTTGCTGAGTTCCGCCCCTCATACCTGCATAGGCGCAACCGTTGCGGGTATGCACGGGCGATGGACGAATTTCCACCGGAGACACTGCGTCAGTACGCGTTGCTCGCTGACGGGGAGCGCGGGGCGCTCATCGGCCCACGCGGCGACATTGCGTTCATGTGTGTTCCTCGTTGGCACGACGACGCGGTCTTCTCGTCACTGATCGGTGGTGGTGGCCACTATGCGGTAACCCCGCACGCCAACCGTTACGTCTGGGGCGGCCACTACGAGGAAGACACCCTCATCTGGCGAAACCGTTGGACCACCACCGACGGCATCATCGAGTGTCGCGAAGCGTTGGCGTTCCCGGGGGAGCCGCACCGTGCCGTCCTGCTGCGCCGAATCGAGCCGATCGACAGTGCGGCCACCGTGGATGCCGTGTTGTCGGCCCAGGCGGGCTTCGGTCAAGAACAGTCGTCGCTGCGTCAGGTGTCGGAGCATGTGTGGGAGGGCCGCAGCGGCCGCTTGCACGTGCGATGGTCAGGCACTCCCAGCGGTACGCACCTGCGCAATGGTCAGCCGTCGTTCGTGCTCAACCTCAGACGCGGTGACCGATACGACCTCGTGCTGGAGATCTCGGACCGCCCCCTGCCCTCCGAGCGTGTCGAGCCGCGACAGGCGTGGGCAGCCACCGAGCGAGCCTGGCGGGAGGCGGTTCCGCACCTCGCGGAGTCGATCGCCTCGGCCGACGCGCAGCACTCGTACGCGGTGATGCGGGGGATGACGAGCAGCAGCGGCGCCATGGTTGCCGCCGCCACGATGTCGCTGCCGGAGCGCGCTGAGGAGGGACGCAACTACGACTACCGGTACTCCTGGATCCGGGACCAGTGTTACGCCGGGCAAGCGGTAGCCGAGGCCGGTGGCTTCCCGCTGCTGGACGATGCCGTGAGGTTCGTCGCTGAACGTCTGCTCGCAGACGGTCCGCACCTCAAACCGGCGTACACAGTGGACGGCGGACCGGTGCCCGATGAGAGAAGTCTCGACCTTGCCGGTTACCCGGGCGGCTCCGACAAGGTGGGCAACTGGGTCAACCAGCAGCTTCAGCTGGACGCCTTCGGGGAGTCTCTGTTGCTGTTCGCGGCGGCAGAGCGACACGACCGGCTCGACTCTCATCACCGGCAAGCCGCGCTGACCGCCATCGAGGCGATCGAGCAACGTTGGACGGAGCCAGACGCCGGGATCTGGGAGCTCGACAACCGGCGGTGGGCACACTCGAGGCTGATGTGCGCCGCGGGACTTCGCAGCTTCGCCGCGACGGATCACACCCGGGACGCGGTCAGGTGGGTGGGTTTGGCCGACGCCATCGTGACGGACACCGAACGCGACTGTGCTCACCCCACCGGTCGCTGGCAGCGAGCTCCCGATGACCCACGGGTGGATGCCGCCCTGCTGCTGCCGGCGCTCCGGGGCGCCGTACCCGCTGACCATCCCCGCAGCGTTGCCACCGTGGAAGCGGTCATCCGCGAACTCGGACGCGACGGTTACGTGTACCGCTTCCGTCACGACGACCGGCCGCTCAATGAGGCCGAAGGAGCGTTCCTGCTGTGTGGTTTCCAGCTTGCCATGGCTGAGCACCAGCGCGGGGGGCACGCCGCCGCGCTGCGATGGTTTGAGCGCAGCCGTGCCGCGTGCGGGCCCCCTGGGCTTTTCACGGAGGAGTTCGACGTCGTCCAGCGGCAGCTGCGGGGAAACCTGCCGCAGGCCTTCGTGCACGCGCTCCTGATCGAGTCGTCGGCCCAGCTTTCCCACCCACCCGTACCCCCGATGCTTGAACCCCAAGGAGAAGTCCGTGAGACACAGCAGCAGTGACCAAGTCGTCGTCGTGACCGGCGCCAGCGGCGGGATCGGCAGAGCGACCGCGCAGGCCTTCGCCGCCCGCGGTGCCAAGGTGGCGCTCATCGCTCGTGGCACCACCGGCCTTGCCGGGGCCGCCCGCGACGTGGAGGCGGCCGGCGGCCAACCATTGATCGTCCCGGTCGACATGGCGGAAGCTGACGCGGTCGAGGCGGCCGCCGAACGGGTGGAAACCGAGCTCGGTCCCATCGACGTCTGGGTCAACGTGGCCTTCACGTCGGTGTTCGCACCGTTCATGCAGATCGAACCCGAAGAGTTCCGCCGCGTCACCGACGTCAACTATCACGGCTACGTCTACGCGACCCGCGCCGCCCTGAAGCGGATGCTTCCGCGCGACCACGGCGTGATCGTGCAGGTAGGGTCGGCGCTCGCCTATCGCGGAATCCCCTTGCAGAGCGCCTACTGCGGCTCCAAGCACGCCTTGCAGGGCTTCAACGAGTCGCTGCGCACCGAGCTGCTGCACGAACGAAGCAACGTCCACGTGACCATGGTCCAGATGCCGGCGGTCAACACACCTCAGTTCTCCTGGGTGCTGTCGCGGCTGCCGAACCGCGCCCAGCCCGTGCCGCCCATCTACCAACCCGAGGTGGCCGCACGCGCGGTCGTGTTTGCGGCGGACCACCCGAAGCGCCGCGAATACTGGGTCGGTGCGAGCACGACGGCGACGCTGGTCGCCAACGCGGTCGCACCGGGCGTGCTCGACCGCTACCTCGCGCGGACCGGGTTCGCCTCCCAACAGACCGACCGGGCACGTGACCCTGACCAGCCCGCCAACCTCTGGGAACCGGCCGACGGCGAGTCCGGCCGGGACTTCGGGGCGCACGGGGTCTTCGACGACCGGTCCACAACGGGCTCCGTGCAGCTGTGGGCCTCCCAGCACCATGGGGCTGTCCTCGCAGGGTTGGCGGCCGGTGTCGGCATGGGTGCGGGCGCGCTGTCACGGTTGGTCAGGCGATGAAACTGGCTGCTCTGGTCCGTGCACTGCTGGGGCTCGCCGAACTCACCCGGCCGTCCACTCTGGCGGCTCGGCACCAGCCTGACACCGTCGCACGGCGAGCGATCCGGTTCCTCGGCGTACGCGACCTGGTGCAGGCCGGCCTCACGGTGGCTGCACCCAGCAGACGCGTCCTGCGCGCAGGCGTCGCGGTGGACCTGGTCCATGGGGTGTCCATGCTCGCACTAGCCGCGGGAGACCGGCGAAGGCGACCTCTCGCCCTGGCCAGCGCGGCCTTGGCCGGAGCTTTCGCGGCAACTGGAGCAGTTGCCCTGAGGAGCGGTCACGACCTGCGCGGCTAACGAGCGGGCAACAACAGCACACGTTTCACTAGAGGCTTCTGAAGCACACCGTCCGGGCACCACCAGAGGGGATCTGACATGACCGACACAGTGGCTGACGTCTTGTTGGCGCGCTTGCGCGAGTGGGGGGTCGATTACGTCTTCGGCTACCCCGGCGACGGGATCAACGGCCTGCTGGGTGCCTTCGGCCGGGCCGATGACCAGCCGCGGTTCATCCAGTCCCGCCACGAGGAGATGAGCGCCCTGCAGGCGGTGGGCTACGCCAAGTTCAGCGGCCGCCCGGGCGTCTGTATGGCCACCTCAGGCCCGGGAGCCATCCACCTGCTCAACGGCCTCTACGACGCCAAGCTCGACCACGTGCCCGTCGTCGCCATCGTCGGTCAGACCAACCGCAGCGCCCTAGGAGGTGCGTACCAGCAGGAGGTCGACCTGCTGTCGCTCTTCAAGGACGTGGCCAGTGACTTCGTTCAGATGGTGACGGTCCCCGAGCAGCTGCCTAACGTGCTCGACCGGGCGATCCGCACCGCCATGACCCGACGTGGCCCGACCGCCATCATCGTTCCGAACGACGTGCAGGAGCTCGACTACAGCCCGCCTCCGCACGCCTTCAAGATGGTGCCCTCCAGCCTCGGCGTGAGCTGGCCCACGGTGACGCCGGACAGCGACGCAGTGCGGCAGGCGGCCGACATCCTCAACGCGGGCACCAAGGTGGCGCTGTTGGTGGGTCAGGGCGCCAGTGGCGCCCGGGCGGAGGTCGAGCACGTCGCTGAGGTGCTCGGCGCCGGGGTGGCGAAGGCGCTTCTCGGCAAGGACGTGGTCAGCGACGAGCTCCCGTACGTGACTGGATCGATCGGCCTCTTAGGCACCCGTCCCAGCTACGAGATGATGAGCGACTGTGACACCTTGCTGACGGTGGGGTCGAGCTTCCCTTACACGCAGTTCCTGCCGCCGCTCGACCAGGCACGCGGCGTGCAGATCGACGTCGACGGCAGCCTGATCGGGATGCGCTACCCCTACGAGGTCAACCTCGTAGGCGACGCCGCCGCGACGTTGCGCGCCCTGCTTCCACTGCTCGCCCGCAAAGAGGACCGCTCCTGGCAGGAGGATCTCGAGGCGAAGATCAGCCGCTGGTGGGAGACAATGGACGACGAGGCGCTGGTCGAGGCCGACCCCGTCAACCCGATGCTGATGTTCTCCGAGCTGTCCTCACGGCTGCCCGATGACGCGATCGTCGCGGCCGACTCGGGCTCGGCGGCGAACTGGTATGCCCGCCAACTCAAGTTCCGCGGCAGCATGCGTGGTTCGCTGTCGGGGACCCTTGCCACCATGGGCTCCGCCGTGCCCTACGCCATCGGGGCGAAGTTCGCGCATCCCCAGCGGCCGGCGATAGCGCTCGCCGGCGACGGGGCTATGCAGATGAACGGGTTGGCGGAGCTGCTGACGATCCGCCGCTACTGGCAGGAGTGGGCCGACCCGCGGCTCATCGTCGCCGTCATCCACAACAACGACCTCAACCAGGTCACCTGGGAGCTCCGCGGCATGGGTGGCTCCCCCAAGTTCGTCGAGTCCCAGGCGCTGCCCGATGTCTCGTACGCCGACTTCGCCGCATCCATCGGGCTCGACGCGATCACGGTCACCGACCCCGCCCAGCTCGGCGCAGCCTGGGATGCGGCCCTGTCCGCAACCCGACCGATCGTGCTCGACGTGCACTGCGACCCCGATGTGCCCCCGATACCGCCGCACTCCACCATCGAGCAGATGAAGGACGCCGCTCAGGCCCTGCTCGCGGGCGACGCGAACCGCTGGGGCGTGATCAAGGAAGGCATCTTGACCAAGGCGCAGGAGTTCCTTCCCCACAGCTCTGGTGAGCGCCCGGCACTAAGGTCGTCGAGTGCTGATCCGAGCGATGACTCACGACGACGTGGCCGCGGTGGAGCAGATCACGTCGGAGGCGTTCTACGATCTCGACGTCCGCACGCGGCCCGCTGACTGGCCGACCCCAGAGCCGCGGTCGCCGGAGCGCTCAGGCCCGTGGCGGACGCGGCTCGCCTACCTCGTCACGCACGACCAGCCTGGCTGCTGGGTCGCGGAGGTCGCCGGCACCGTCATCGGCGCCGTGGCGGCGCTTCGCCGCGAGGGACTGTGGGGACTGTCGACGTACGCCGTCCGACCGGGGCTGCAGGCACGGGGCGCCGGGACAAGGCTGCTCGAGGCGGCACTCGGCCATGCTGCCGCCGACGCACCAGGCTTCATCTGCTCGAGCCACGACCCGCGTGCGATCCGTCGCTACCGGTGGGCCGGCTTCGACGTGCACCCGGCGATGCTCATGTGGGGGCGTGTGAACCGCTCGGCGCTGCCGCCGGCGGTGCCAGGACTTCGCGACGGGACGGCCGCCGACATCGA
>JACCVZ010000064.1 GCA_013697905.1 Nocardioidaceae bacterium | reverse complement strand
ACCCTGGCCGACCTGATCACCGCGACCCCGTCGGAGCTGACGGACCTCCCGTGGGTCAACCATGTGTCGCGCCGGTGGGAACCCGAACCGCTGCGGTGGCTAGGGATGAACGCGGGATTGCGAGCGATGTCGATAGCCGACCCCGAGGAGCAGGTCACGAACCGCCAAAGCGTCCTCGCCAAGGCGATGGGTCCGCTGCTCGGGGGGCACTGATGGCCTTGCGGCTCAGTTCTGCTCCGCGAAGGCGGTTCGCACCAGGGTCCTGACGGCGTCGGCGCTGGAAGCCGCGACCGCGTCGGTCGCGACCTGGGCTGCCTCGACAAGGTCGAGCCTGCGCACCCTTTGCTTGACCAGCGCGACGGCGGGGCCAACAACGCTCAGCTCGCGGACGCCGAGACCCAGCAGCAGGGCTGCGCCCTCGACGTCGCTGGCCAAGTCACCACAGACAGCGACCGTCGTCGAGTCGCTGACCTCCTCGCAGACCGTCCTGACGAGCCGCAGAACAGCAGGGTCGAACGCATCAGCCAGCTCTGACACGGCAGCGTTTCCACGCTCAGCGGCCACGGTGTACTGGGTGAGGTCGTTGGTGCCGATGCTCACGAAGTCGAGACCCCGCGCGAGGTCGGCAACCCGCAGCGCAGCCGCCGGCACCTCCACCATCACCCCGACTTCGAGACTGTCCGGCAACGCGCCTCCCACCACCGCGGATGCCTCGTGCAGCCGCTCGAGTGCCCAGTCCACCTCCGCCCGCGTCGTCACCATCGGGAACATCACCCTGGTCGGGCACTTCGTGGCCAACCGACAAACTGCCTTCAGCTGTTCGACGAGCAGCTCGGGCCTGCCCCTGAAGGCTCGGAGTCCTCGTCGGCCGAGGAACGGGTTGGCCTCGACGGCCAGCGGGAGGAACGCGAGTGGCTTGTCCCCGCCCACGTCCCACGTCCTGACCGTCATCGGTCTCCCCCCGAGCGCCTCAGACAGGGCGAGGAACCCCTCCAACTGCTCGTCAGCTGTAGGCGCTGCTCGCCACCCGCCGAACAGCACCTCGGTGCGCACCAGTCCCGACCCGTCGGCCCCCCGCGCAACAGCGGCTCGAGCCTCCTCCACCGATGCGACGTTCGCGAGGACGTGGATGCTGGTTCCGTCATGGGTCACCGCCGGCTCAGCCGCGGCTCCCAGCGCCTCGTCCCGCTGCCGACGGCGCTCCACGATGAGAGCCTCGAACTCCTCGGTCTCGTCGGGGCCGGGGTTGACGACGAAGCGGCGCGCCGCCGCGTCGAAGGCGATGAGGTCGCCGTCGCGAACCGCTGCACCGATCGCACCAGCGTCGGTGTAGATCGCCAGGCCGCGCGACTTCGCGACAATCACCCCATGCCCCATCACGCCGCCACCGATGGTGACTATCCCTGCGACCTCCGCTGGGTCGATAACCGCTGCTGTCGCAGCGTCGACCTCGGGCACGACGATCACCACCGGTTCACCTGGGCGGTGCTCGAAAACATCGTCCTCCCGGCCCGTCAGGGCGAGCAGCAGACGCCGCTGCACACTGCGGACATCTTGAGCGCGCGCGCGCTGGTAGCTGTCGGCTAGCGCCTCGAACTCGCCGGCCAACCCACCCAACTCATCGGACCACGCGTTCGGAGCCGACGTGCCCGAGCCGATGGCTGCCGCCACGGGGTCGGCAACCTCGGCGTCGTCGAGCAGGGCGAGGTGGGCGTCGAAGATGGCGGCTTCGTCGGAACCCGACTCGGCGTGCGTCCTTCGCCGTACGGCGACCAGGCTCTCGCGGACGCGGATAAGCGCGGTCTCGGACCGGATGAGCTCGGCATCGGGCTCCCCAGGCTGATAGTCGGTGAGATCGACGTCGGTCGAGACAAGCCTGGCGGGTCCGAGCGCCACGTCAAGACCTGCGCCATCACCCGCCGAAGTGCGGCGGGCACCGGTCGCAGCCGGCGGCGGCGCGTCGCCGAAGTCCTCGTCGGCAAGCCGAAGCAGGGCCGCCAGCGCCGCGTCGGCCTCGCGTCCCGACGCCTGGGCGCGGAGGACGTCTCCCTGCCGTGCGTCAAGCGTCGCGACCAGGCTCAGACTGCGCGCGTCGACTGGACCGCGACCCGTGACGGGGTTGGTCAGCTGGACCTGCGCGTCGAACGACCGCGCCAGCGCCACGAGCTTCGCCGCCGGCCTTGCATGCAAGCCGTGGTTGTTGCGCACCGAGAGGTCGACACCCCGCGTGTCTGCGTCGAGCGTGACGTCCACCTTGTCCGACGAGGATGCCGAGGACTCGTCACCGAGGTGCCGCTGCTTCGCCGTCAGACCTTGCCGTGCCTCGTTGACGACGGTGGCCATGTCTGCCCCGGTCGAGGCCGTCACGACGGCGGCGACGAGCCCCTCGACCATCGGGGCGCTGGTGATCGTGACATGGGCGGCCACCGCGGGGTCAAGGAACTCCAGTGCCAGCTCGGTGCTGAGCACCGCACTGCCCAGGTCGAGCAGCAGCAAGATCCCGTCGGCGCTGTCGACGTCGGTGATGGCGGCGGCGACGGCAGCGGCATCGGTGCCGAACGTCGTCTCGTCGACACCGGCGGCCACCTTTATAAGGGGTCGGGTGTCGCTGTCGACCATCTCGCCGGCGAGCGCCACGGCAGCATCAGCCAGCGCCCGGCTGTGCGACACCACGACGATCGAGATCACGGCCGGCCCGACGGGAAGTGTCTGGTGTCGTTTCTCGACATCAGGCCAGCGAGACCGCGGCGGACTCCAGCAGCAAGGCGGTGCTCGTTGCTCCAGGGTCCTGGTGACCCGCACTGCGGTCGCCGAGGTAGCTCGCCCGACCCTTGCGCGCCACCATCGGCGTCGTTTCGTCACGACCCTTGGCCGCGGCAGCGGCGGCGGCGGTGAGCGCCGCGCCGAGGTCGCCGTCCGACGCTGCCTCGTCGTAGGCCGTCAGCGCCGGTGCCCACGCGTCGTACAAGGTTTTGTCGCCG
>JACCVZ010000390.1 GCA_013697905.1 Nocardioidaceae bacterium | reverse complement strand
ACCAACCAGTCAGGCATCGCCGCGGGCTGCGGCACACCAGAGCTGCGCAACGTCCAGCCGTCGCGCCGGGTCGCGTGGAAAGGCACGACCCCTTCACCGAGCAAGGTGAGACCGTGACCGAGCTTGCGTTTGTCCGGGAACGTGATCCGACGGCCCGGTTCCGGCGCCACGGCCCAAAGCAGCCACCCCGGCTCGGCGGTGCCATAGCTGCGCGGCATGGTCGGAGCGGCCGTCACACCGGAGGACCGGAACGACGGCGATGCAGGCTGCCAGCTGCATGCCGCGAAAGCGCCGAGGTCTCGCAACGACACGTCCTCGGCGCTGCGACTGTCGCCGAAGTCGCGGTGGACACGTACCACGGCAACGTCATCGCGCCAGCCCTCCCACGCCTTCGCGGTTCTGGTGACAGCGACCGCGAAGACCCCGCCGGGTTTGACACCCAGCTCGAGCCCAGCCCCGTCGTGGTGACGGTTTCGGTAGTGCTCGAACACGGCGGCGGCGGTCGCCAGGGGGGCGGAGGACGGGCTTAGGGCGTCGTCGAGGGCGATGGCAGGCCAACCGGTCAGCGACAGCAGTGCGGACGCCGTAGAGGCACCAGGCGAGCCCAGCGACGCAACGGCCTCACGGTCCAACGTGTCGGGGTCGGGTGTGTCGGCGCGGTTGCGGGCTGCAGCCTGCCACCCCATGGCCTCGAACCGGGCGGCTGCAACATCGCGCTCGACGGTGCTCATCGGTCGGACCTCTCTTCATCATCGGTTGCGGTCTCGGCTCGGCGCTCGACCGGTGGCAGCTCGACGATGCTGCGCAGGTCGCCTCTCATCGCCGCACGGAGCGTGCGTTCGAGGCTGATCCCTCTTGACGTAGCCAAAGCTCGCATCGCCACCACGCGGTGGTCGTCGTGCCAGCCGTGGTCACGTGCCAGCCGCTCGCCGGGGTCCTCATCGTCCCGGCGCTCAAACGCTGGCAAGACGGCACGCTCCTCGCTGCCCAGGTCGTCGGCACGCCGAAGCAGAACGGCGACAAGCTGGTCGTCGTCCGCCCTCGCCTGCTGCCACCGGGCGCGCAGAGCCTCACCGCCGCCACGAACCCGACCGATCTCGTGGCGGAGGCAGAGGCGGCGGAAGAACTCCAGAGCCCACGGCGGACCCTCGCCGCAGTCGTCGTATGCGGTTTCCTGTTGAACAGTCATTTGCTCACTCCTTCTTATTTCCGGTGGTTGGGGGTAGGGGTGCCTCGGGGGGAGAGAGGCGATATCGACCGCTGTCTCCGGGAAATCCCCCACCCAAAAAAACCGTGACTGTGCAGGGCTGGTGTGCGTCATTTCGTTGTCTCCTTGTCGGTGGTGCGGTGGTGATCTTCAGCATCGTGATCGTGGCGATCGACACCGTCACCATCGTGGTGATCACCACCGTGTCGGTCGTCGGTGTGCTGCACCTTCCGGGTCGTGACGTGCGAGCAGTCGGAGCAGCATGGCCGGCCACCGTTGCTGGCCTTGCGAGCGCAGGAGAACTGGTCGGCTTCGCAGCCAGCGCAGGTCCGTACGCGGTCGTCGTGGTCGCACCGCTGGCAGCAAGCGGTGGATCTGTACTCGCGGTGATCGACGCAGCTCGACCACGTGGTGTTGCAGTGGTGGCAGCGGCGCGGCGGTTCGGCGGCGCAATCATGGGGTCTCCTGAGGCTGCCGACAAGGCTCCTTACCAAACGCGAGCCCATTAGTTGACGTAGACGCGGGGTGTCGGGCGTGTCGGGGCCGCTGGCCGTTTGGCGTCGAGCGCGGCGGCGGACAGCGTGAACTCCCGCCGGCAGGGTTCGCACCAAACCGGGAACTCAGCGCGCGGCGTACCTATCGGCGCCACCAGCGCACCGCCGTCCTGCCGCGAAACATTGGCACCGGCCAGTTGGTCGCCCACCAGCACGAAAGCTGGGGTGGGGCGGTCCGCGCCGGGGACGTACAGCAGTGGTGGTCCGTTCCCGGCGCCGGGCATCAGCGTTGCCACCTGGTGCTCCTGTGCATCGAACACGTCGACCAGCCGGTCGCGGGCCGGGATGGCCGACAGTGAGGTTAACTCCCAGACCCGTTGCTCAGTGACGTGGCGCCGCCCGTCCTGGTCGTACCACTCGATCTTCCGGCTGTGACGCCAACCCGACGGCGGCAAGCGACGTGTGAGCCTCTTACGGCGCTCTGTCACGGTGCCCGAGCCTCCACCAGCGCCGACAAAGCCTTGGCGATCTCGGTGGGACGTTCGCTGATCGAGGACTGGTAGATCATCGCCGCGGCTGCGGTGGAATGGCCGAGTCGCTGCTGCAGCTCGCCGAGGGTGGCGCCACCACGGGCGGCCATGATCGCCCCGAAGTGGCGCAGATCGTGCAGCCGTACGTCGGGGCGGTCGGCGGTGACCTTGGCGCGGTCGAACACGCGGTGAACGGTGCTGCTGGCGAGGTAGCCATCGCCCGACGCGGTGGGGAACACGAGCCCCTCCCGGCCGAACGAGGCGTGTGTCTTCATGTGCTGCTTCAGCGCGGGGATGATGTGCGGTGGGATGCTCACCGTACGACGTCCGGCGCTGCTCTTCGGGTCGCCCACGATGGTCTGCCCCTTGATCGTGGTGATCGCCTGTCGGATGTGAACGACACCGTTCTTGAGGTCCAGGTCGCAGCGCCGTAGTGCGGCCAGCTCGCCGAAGCGCATCGCGCACCAGGCGCCGAGCAGCACCAGGCACTCGTACCGTGCCGGGATCGCGGTGACGATCTTGTCCAACTCGTCGATCGTGAGCACGCGCAGCTCTCTGGCCCGCTTCTTGCTCCCGGCGCCTTTGATCCGTACGGGGTTCCTCGCGATCAGCTCCTCGTCGACGGCATCACCGAGGACGGTCCGCAGTAAGCCGTAGGCATTCGCCTTCGCGGTGGGGCCGGTGTCGAGTCCGGCGTACCACTTCTTGACGGCCAGCGGCGTGATCGCGGTGATCGCCATGGCACCGAACGTCGGGGTGAGGTGTGTCCGCAGCAGCGAGGTGTACAACGAGCGGGTGCGGGGTGTCAGGTCGCGCATCTGCAGCCAGGGGTCCACGTAGTCGGTGAAGGTGACCGCGGACTGCCTCTTGACCGCCGGGGGAGTCCAGTCGTCGCCGGTCACTGCTCCACGCTGCTTGTACAGCCATCCTTCGGCGTCCTCCCGGGTCTGGTAGGTGACCGGGGCCTTGTGCCGCACAAGGTCGGGTCCGGCGTAGCTGGCCTGATACCGACCGGATGGGAGCTTGCGGATCGCTCCGAAACCCCGTCGATGTCCCTGCTGCGCGCGCATC
>JACCVZ010000363.1 GCA_013697905.1 Nocardioidaceae bacterium | reverse complement strand
GTCGAGGTAGTCCATGCCTTCCTCCAGATCCAGCGCCGCGTGCACCATCCCGGTGCCCATCCCGAGCGACACCATGGCGAACGCGACATCAGGCTGGATCCCCACGATCACGGTCAGTGCCCCACGCAGACGCGCCATCTCGGCGACGTTGCGCAACGTCCGTGACCCGAACGAGTCCAGCACATCGAGCGCCGCCACGTCGATGATCACACCCCTGGACCTGTACCGGCCGATCTGTTCGATCAGATCCTGCTGAAACCGGATCAGCTGGGAGTCGTCCAGGGCCGTATGTATGGACGCGATCAGGTAAGAGCCCTGTCGCAAAATAGAGACCAGCGCAGGTCCAGTGGTCACTATCCCTCCGAACTGTCCTGGCGTGCGACCGTGTATCCCAGCAGACGCTCGGCTTCTTCGAGGCCACCCTGGAGGTCACCAATTGTGTTCATCTTGCTGAGATCCACGCCAATGGTGACCAACGTTTGAGCAATCTCAGGAGATAGTCCGGTGATGATGACGCTTGCCCCCATGAGCCGCGAGGCGTCGACAGTCTGGACGAGATGGTTCGCGACGGCTTCGTCGACGTCCGGCGCGCCGGTGATATCAATCACGACGACCTTCGCGCGGTGGGTGCGGATGCCCATCAGCAGCTGCTCAGTGAGCTGCCTTGCCCGTTCGCTGTCCAGCACACCGATGATGGGCAGGATCAGGAGTCGCTCCCTCACGGGGAGAACCGGCGTTGACAACTCTTTAATGGCGTCCTGCTGCTGTCTGATCACTCTTTCTCGTTCATCGACGAAACTCACCGCGACCGTGTTGGCGATCCGGTTAGCTGCCGGCTCATAGGCATCCAACACATGGTTGAGCAAGGAGAAGTCCCGCTGATACTTCTCGAAGAGAGACCGCGCCAGCACATCACGCAGCAGCAGCACGATCCCCACCACCTCGTGCGTCTCGACCCCGCGCGGAATGATGCGCTCGGAAAGGTCACGCGCATAGTGCTGCAGTGCCTCGACACTTCCCGTTTCCAAGACCTCGACATAGTTGTCGTAGACCGACGTCGTCTCTGCTGACATCTCCTGCGGCGTCATGGCCTCCAGAAGGTGTGAATCTTGGATGCGGGTGGCCCACTCGTGGCGTAGCTTCGTCCGGTGCTCACGCAGATGCGCCACCAGCTGTGGAAGCAGCTCGTGCTCATCCTGGCGGTCGAGAGTGGGGAAGCTTGTTGCAACCTTTTCTGCCAAAACCCGCTCCTCGTTCATGGTCATCCTTCCTTCCGCCACTTCGTCATGGTCACGGTCGTACCCTTGTCTGCTTCTGAAACTACGGCAAACTCGTCCATCAGGCGGCGGGCCCCTGGCAGACCAAGGCCGAGGCCCCGGTACGTGCTGAACCCGTCGGTGAGTGCCTGCTCGACATCGGCGATCCCCGGACCGGTGTCTCGAGCGACGACCCGGATGCCCGGTCGGGGCTCGTCAAGGATCTCCACGACGACCTGACCGGACCCGGCGAAGCGCACGATGTTTCGCGTGACCTCGGACACCGCTGTCGCTATGACGGTCAGGTCGGTCCCAGAGAAACCCACCCGAGCGGCGAACTCGCGAGCGCCCTGACGGGCAAGCACCACATCGGCGTCGGCTCGGATCGGGATGCGCAGTTCGTCATCGCGGGGTCGGCCCCGTCCCAGCAACGGTTGGCTCAGTCGTGCGCAGAGATCGCAGTCGAGGAGGTGTCGGCCGGCATCAACCTCGCGCTGACGTCGACGGTCGCCGCTCGACAACGCGATGAGGATCGGCCGACATCGGTTACTCGGAGGCTCAGTCTGCTCAAGGGCCAGCAGATACTCGACGCGTAGTCGCGCACGGGTGCGATTGAGCTGGGCAGCAACTGCACCGGGAGTCGAGCCCAGCTCGACTGCCAGTGACTGGGTGGCTTGCCCATCGAGCTCGTGTGCGAGGAGGCTCCGCCGTTCGCGTTCGGACAGATGCTGGAGCGCCCGCGCAACGGCGACGCGGTCTTCTCCCTGCAGCAGATTCGTGTCAGGCGACTCTGGAACCCGCAGGTCAGCCACCCGGTGCTGGTTACGGCGATGGCGATCCTGCTCCTTCCACATGGACGCGATCACGTGCCGGGCCGTGACGATGGCGTAGGGCTCGAGCATCCCTGGCTCCACGCGCTCCGCCGCCCCGAGCACGCGGACCAGCGTCTCCTGTACGAGGTCATCTGCGGCGTGGTGGTCTGCTACACGTGCGTGAACTATCCGCCGCACCATCGGAATCAAGTCCGCGATGTCGGACATGCCAGCCGGTCCATGCGGCGCCTCGGGCGACCCCACAGCGCTCACATCCGCGACGGTACGCCGAGGCAAGGCCACGCGCCACGCGAGGTCGGAGCCCCCCATTGCCTGCATCCCTTCGGGTCTGGCTCACGCGCAGGCAAGCAGACGGGCGAATTACTGGCGCGTCTCCCTCACCTTGCAAACGCTCAACTCCCCCGTCAGCCGCCTTCGGTCGGTCTCTCTCACGCGGGATGAACCCACTTACACGGCCGATAAGTAGCGAAGAGGGCGACTGTCGCGGTGGTCGGGAGGACAAGAAAGGTCCGTGCCGGTCGTCATGCCGGCGGTGGTCGGGTGTCTTCATGTGTGTAGCCACAAGAAGCCCCCGTCCAGGGCGAAAGAACCGAAGTGGAAGGGGCCAATGATGCCGAAGCAGTACCAGATTGAGAACTTGAGGGGCACCGACGCCTACGCCGCGAACGGCGAGAAGATCGGCAAGGTCGGGGAAATGTACCTTGACGACCAGACCTGGAAACCTGAGTGGGTCACTGTCAAGACCGGCATCTTCGGTAGCCACGAGAGCTTCGTTCCGCTGTCCGATGCACATGTCACCCGCGATGGGTTGACCCTGTCTCACGACAAGGAGACGGTCAAGGACGCCCCGCGAGTAGCCGCCGGTGGACACTTGACGCCTGACGAGGAGCGGCAACTGTTCGCCCACTACGGCTTGTCCTACTCCGAGGGCGACTACCTCGTCGGCAAGGTCGGTCGCTGCGACGGCAGCACCGGTGAGCACGCGACTGGGACGACCACGGCCGACGCCATCACCCGCTCGGAGGAGCGAGTCGATATCGGGACGCAGACGGGGGCTGCAGGACGTGCCCGGCTTCGCAAGTACGTGGTAACCGAGAACGAGACTCACACAGTCCCTGTGCACCGGGGGAAGCCGGTCCTCGAGACGGAACCGGCCGAGGGCGTCATCGCCAGCAGCAGCAACCGCAGATAACTCCCCGAAAGCCAGCTCGGGCGCCGTCACCACCTGGCGGCGCCCGAGTTGCACCACGAGCTGAGATTGCTGGCGAGTTTGGAGGGATAGTGACCACTGGACCTGCGCTGGTGTCTATTTTGCGACAGGGCTCTTACCTGATCGCGTCCATACATACGGCCCTGAACGACTCCCAGCTGATCCGGTTTCAGCAGGATCTGATCGAACAGATCGGCCGGTACAGGTCCATGGGTGTGATCATCGACGTGGCGGCGCTCGATGTGCTGGACTCGTTCGGGTCACGGACGTTGCGCAACGTCGCCGAGATGGCGCGTCTGCGTGGGGC
>JACCVZ010000349.1 GCA_013697905.1 Nocardioidaceae bacterium | reverse complement strand
CTTCCTTCGTGATCTCGACGACACCCTCTTCCTTGCCATCAACTCGCTAGCCCGACATACCGGCTGGCTGCATGCTCCGCTGGTGGCTTATGCCGCGTACGGCGCTGAATTGTTCGGGCTGCTGCTGCTCGTCGGGTTGGTGCACGCCCGCTCACGCGACACCACGACGCTGGCTGCGGCAGGTTGGGCAGGCTTGGCAACCTTGATCGCGATCGCCGTGAACCAGCCGGTCGCGGCCCTCTTTCACGCGACGCGCCCGTACGTCAGCTACCCAGATGCTCTAGTGCTTGTTGCTCGCTCGACGGATTACTCCTTCCCCTCCGACCACGCTGTGATGGCTGGCGCCGCCGCGACCGGGCTACTCCTCGTCTCCCGCCGGCTGGGGATCATTGCTGCATCTGCTGCCGCATTGATGGCCTTCGCCAGGGTCTACGTCGCCGCGCACTACCCGTGGGATGTGCTTTCCGGCTTACTTCTCGGGGCCGCAGTGGCCGGCCTCGGCTGGCGGCTGCTCCACACACCGCTCATCATCTTGACCGCCTGGCTCCGCCAGCGGGCGGGACTGCGGCGAGTCTTCGCTCCGCGCCAGCAGCCGAACGACGCCGCCCTCGGAGGTGGCCCCCAAGATGGCGAGCGCACGATCGCTCGTTGACCTTGCAGGGCTTCGACCGCTCGTCGTGTCGACCCGATCCGACCTGTCGGGTCATCTTCGTGGGCGACGAATGCCGAGCCGTGGTCGGGGTGTCACCGACGGGTCGCGGTCGTCTCGTCTGGGACGGATGACAATGCGTCGCGGTGCAGGCGTCGGGCGTTGCTCGAGATAGCGAATTCGCTCCTCGAGATTCAGCTCACGGAGCAGTCGTTCGACGGTCGCCAACAAGGCAAAGTTCAGCTCTGCGAACGTCGCGTCGTCACGCTGATCGCTCAGCACCAGCTCGGTGAGCCGGGCCTGTGCCTCGTGCAACCCATCCAGCCCCTGCCGAAACAGCTCCGGCTCGAGCGGGTGTTGGGTGGGCTGCGCCTCTACGCGCACCAGCAGCCCGAACGTCCGAACGGCCGCGGCCAGCTCGTGCAGCAGCAGCCCAACGGCCACTGCCTGGAGATCCTCACCGAAGTCACGCGGCTGCGACTCGCGACCTCGTCCTGCGTCATCCAACGACCGGAACATGCTGCGCACCGCGACCGCGGAGTGCTCGAGAGCCTCCAGCCCGTGGCGCAACCCGGGGCCGACATCGGAGGTCCCGAGCGCTCGCAGGTTGAGGCGTCTGCTCTCTTCGGCCCGCAGCAGCGCCGACCCGACGTTCGGGATGGCATGGGTCAGCCGGCGCGCCTCGCCCAACCAACGGGAGGTCCGATCGGTCAGGCTGCCCTCATCGCGTCGAGCGCTCTCCAGGTCGTCGGCAGCTGTGTCAAGCAGACCAGCCAGATCTCTGGCCAAGCCCTCGATGGCGCTCCCGGCATCTTCGGTCGCCACCCGAGGCGGGAAGAGCAGGTTGGACAGCACGCCCACGCCTGCGCCGACGAGGGTCTCCGTCATCCGCTGCCACGCCGCCATCTCTGCCCCGCCGACGCCTGAGCCGGCACCCAGCACCAACATCGCGCTGATGGGCACCTCCAGCGCGTTCGACCCGAGTCGGAGCGCTTGGGCGACCAGGATGGACAACCCGATCACAATCGCCAGACTCCACCACGAGACGCCGAACACGGCGGCGAAGGCCACCGCCACCGCGACCCCCGCGACCACGCTCACCACCCGCTGCACACCGGAGGTCAACAGGCTGACCGGCGTGATCTGGACGACGAGGAGCGCAGTCAGCGGAGCCAGAAGTGCGTCGCTCTGCGGAAAGATGGCGTGAGCGACGACGTAGCTCGCGACCGCCGCCGCCGTGAGCCGCAGCGTCCAGCCGGTAGCCGAACGACCGCGCAGCCGCAACCGGGCCACGGTGTCGGCTACGACCCGCCGCAAAGGCCCAGTTGTCCAGCGCACACGAAGATTATGACCCTGTTCACGGCCACAGACGCCGTGTCAGGCTGGGTTCATGGCGACGGACGACGACGTACGACGGATCGCGCTCGCCCTGCCCGGCGCCTACGAGCACGCGTCCTACGGGGGCGCGCCGTCATTTCGCACCAAGCCGCGCGGCTTCGCTTTCCTTCGCGCCGACATCGACGCCCTCGCGGTGTATGTCGCGAGCGAGGAGGACAAGCTCGCGCTGATCGCCTCGGCCCCCGACATCTACTTCACGACGCCCCACTATGACGGCCATCCGATGGTGTTGGTCCGCCTGAGCGCCGTCGACGAGGCGGAGCTCGCTGAGGCGCTGGCGGACTCCTGGCGGCTGCGTGCACCGAAGGCCGACGTGCGCCGACTGCAAGCAGAGCGTTAGCCATCGATGCGTTAGATATCTAATGATTGTGCTAGGGTATGAGGATGAGCCGTCCCGCCGGCCTGCCGATCGGTCTCCGTCTCGCCAACACGTCGAAGGCGGTCGGCCGCGCCTTCGACGACGCACTCATCGCTGTCGGCGGCACCGTCCCGACCTGGCTCGTGCTGATCGCGCTCAAGACGCGGCCGACCGCCAACCAGCGCCAGCTCGCCGACGCCGTCGGCATCCAGGGGGCCACCCTCACCCACCACCTCAACGGCATGGAACGTGCCGGGCTGCTGACCCGGCGCCGCGATCCCGACAACCGGCGGATGCACGTGGTCTCGCTGACCGACGAGGGCGAAGCCGCGTTCCACCGGATGCGCCGGGCGGCGGTCGCGTTCGACCAGCGTCTCCGTAACGGACTCGATGCTGTCGACGTGGCGCATCTCGAGTCACTGCTGCGGCGGCTGCACGCGAACGTCAGCCCGGCTGCCGACCTCCAGCCCGCCGGCGCCGAAGGAGAACCGCCATGATCACCACCACGCCCCTGCCACCCCACGCGAGCGTCGACGACCGCGGTACGACGCCATGGACCGCCCTGCGCTCCCCCACCCCGCTGACCTGGCCGAAGGTGCTCTATGTCGGCGGCTGGGTGCTGCTCGCAACGATGGTCTTTCATATCGCGGCATTGGCGGTGACTGGCGGCACCGTCACCGGCCCGGTGTCGCTGCGCAAGCCTGCCACGTTCGCCGAGACGGGCTGGCTCACCGCCTGGTCGGTCGCCCTGGTGCTGCCCTACTTGTCGACGAAGCGCTGGCATCGGCACGTCATCGGCGGCACCGTGTTGTTGTTCGGGATCGGCGAGACGAGTGTGATGGCCGTGCAGGCGTGGCGGGGCGTCCCGAGCCACTACAACTTCTCCACCGCGTTCGACGCGGCGCTGATGCGCGGCGGGGCGGGCGGGTTGGCGTTGCTGTTCCTGATCGGGATGTCCGTGCTGCTGGCGTCGTCCTTGCGGCCGACGGATGCACCGAGGAGCCTGGTCGTCGGGGTGCGTCTCGGCGTCGTGGTCCTGCTCATCGGCTGCGTCATCGGGTTCGCGATGATCTCGAACATGAGCAGTGTCTTCACCGGCAGCTTCGGCAGCGGGTTCACCGGTCCGCAGACCGGGTACGTCGGACCGCCGCAGTCCGTGGTGGGCAGGGAGTACCTACTGCTGCATCCCCACACCCAGGGAGGCGACCTGGTACTGCTGCACGCGATCGGCATCCACGGGCTGCTCCTGCTCACCGTGCCGGCTTACCTGCTCGATCGCACCGCCTTGCCGGCATCCACCCGGATGCAGCTGGTCGCGCTGATGGGCGTCGCCGTGCTGGGTGCGATGGCGGTGATCGCCGGTCAAAGCTTCCGCTCGCTTCCGCTGGGCGAGATGGGCATCGTCGACCAAGGCCTGCTTGCCATAGCCGCGGTGGCGCTGCTGGCAGCGTATGGCGTCGTCGCGCGGGCCCTGCTCCGGGCGCGTCGAGGCGACGAGGCACGATAGACCCATGCGACACCACGATCTGATCATCGTCGGTACGGGGTCGGGCAACTCGATCGCGGACGAGCGGTTCGCCGACCTCGACGTCGCGATCATCGAAGAGGGCACGTTCGGCGGCACCTGCCTCAACGTCGGCTGCATCCCTACGAAGATGTTCGTCCACACCGCCGACCTCGCCGCCGGCACCCGGGGCAGCTCCAGGTTCGGGGTCGACTCACACGTCGACCAGGTGCGGTGGCCCGACCTCCGCGACCGGATCTTCGGGCGCATCGACCCCATCGCCGAGGCCGGGCGGCGCTATCGGCAGACTGCCGACAACATCACCCTGTACGCCGAGCGCGCCTGCTTCGTCGGCCACAAACAGCTTCGGCTCGCGTCGGGGGACACCATCAGCGGCGACCGGTTCGTGCTCGCCGCTGGTAGCCGCGCCGTCATCCCCGACGTACCGGGGCTCGCCGAGCTCCATCCCCACACCAGCGACACCGTGATGCGGATCGAGGAGCTGCCGGCGTCGATGGCGATCCTGGGCGGAGGCATCGTCGCCGCAGAGATGGCGCACGTCTTCGGGTCGCTCGGGGTCACGGTGACGGTAGTGAACCGGTCGCCAGGTTTGCTGCGTGCGGAAGACGGCGACGTGTCGGCCCGGTTCACCGAGCTGGCGGGTGCCAAGTGGGATCTGCGGCTCTCGCGCGTCGTCGCGAAGGCCGAGGCCACCGACGGCGGCCTACGCCTGCACCTCGCTGATGCCCTCGGGCTGCCCGACCCCGTGCCCGTCGACGTCGACATGCTCCTCGTCGCCACCGGCCGGGTCCCGAACTCCGACACGTTGCACGTGGACAAGACCGGCGTCGTCATCCATGCCGACGGCCGCGTCGTCGCCGACGCACACCAGCGCACCACCGTCGAGGGCATCTACGCGCTCGGCGACCTCAGCAACGAGTGGCAGCTGAAGCACGTCGCCAACCTCGAGGCGCGCGCCGTCCAGCACAACCTGCTGCACGAGGACCACCCCGTCGAGGCAGACCACCGGTTCGTGCCCCATGCGGTTTTCAGCAACCCGCAGGTGGCCGGTGTCGGCCACACCGAGGAGGCGTTGCGCGCAAGCAACACGCCGTACGTCTCCAAGACCCAGCCGTACGCCGACATCGCCTACGGGTGGGC
>JACCVZ010000295.1 GCA_013697905.1 Nocardioidaceae bacterium | reverse complement strand
GCGGGGCCGGTCGCGGTCGACAGCTCCTCAAGCAGCCCGACGGCCTGCGGCCAGACGTCAACCGCGGGCACGGACGAGTCGGTGAGTCGACTGACGTCATAGGCCAGGAACGGCCGAACCGCCGGGGCGGAACTTGATGCCGTAGACCCAGCCGCTGCCGCGAAGCGGGTGCGTGAGGACCTGGCTGATCACCCCGGTGGCGTTGAGGCGGCCGGCGGTGAACGAGATGTTGACGCTCGGATGGGGCAGCACGCGGGACTCAGCCGCAGCGTCGGCGGGGATGTCCCAGGTCACCACCCAGTGGTGCTCGACGCACCAGGCGAGGTCGTCGGCGGGCGTGTAGCGCCACAGGCGGTAAGGCCGGACGTCGCGGCGGCCGAGCAGCCCGCGTGGAGCCACGTGCGCTCGGCAAGCTGGCGCGTTCGTGCAACCGACGTTCCCCTCATGGCACCAGGATGGACCACATGACCGACGCTCCCAGCACCGAGCAGCCCCGCACAGGCACGTGCAGCCTGTTCGAAACCTCAGTGCGACGATGACGCCATGACGGTCCCGACCCTGCCGCCGCCGTCGAATCCTGACGCCACGGTGCGCGTCCTCGTCACCGAGCTCGGCGCGCGGGTCGGTGCGGTGACGGCGGCTGGGTGGTGCGCCGACCTGCTTTCCGGTGCCGACCCTCACGACCATGTCGAGATGCTGGACTACCTGGGGTCGAACTGTCGCCGGGCCGCCTTCGACCCGAGCTGGTACGACTACTGGGTGCGCACCTGGGGTGCTCGCGGCCTGCTCTACATCTGGTCCGACTCGGTGGCGCCGGCGGTCGTCGCTGGGCTCGGCGACGAGCACTGGCGACCCGCGGAGATGTGCCTCAAGGTGTCGACGTTGCGCGAGATCGGCGAGTCGGGCCCGGGCGCTGCAGCCCTGGTCGAGCACGCGTTGCCGCGGGTGCGGCAGCAGTCGCTGCGTTGCCTCGGCGCCAACGGCGACACCGAGCACGTCGCTCTGGTCGAGCGGGCCATCGACGACGAGCACGCCGACGTACGCCGGGCGGCGGCACACGCCCTGGCGCGACTCAGCCAGCGGCTCGATCTGGGCATCGAGATACCCGACCTCGGGTGACGTCTGTGCATGACGGGTCGCACGGGTCACGGCTCAGTTCGACAGCTGCTGGATGCTGGCAGCGAGCTCACCCATGTTGGTGATCACGATGTCGGCGTCCTCGAGGTGCGTACGGGGCGTGATGCCGCCGGCATACCCGATCACCGCCATGCCGGCTGCTCGTGCTGCCTCGACGCCATACCGGCTGTCCTCGACGACGACGCAGGACGACGGGTCGAAGCCCATCGTCGATGCCGCGTACAGAAACAGGTCGGGAGCGGGTTTGCCGCGTGGCACCTCCGTCGCGCTGAAGATGCGGCCTTCGAAGCACGCCGACAGACCGGTCAGGGCGAGTGTGTTCTGCATCTTGGCATGCGAGCCACTCGACGCTACGCAGGTTGCGAACCCCTGAGCAACTACTTCGGCGATCGCTTCGACCACGCCGGGCACGGAGACCAGCCGTTCGTCGAGCACCCGCCGGTACTCATCGGCCCACCCGGCGTCCCAGTTGCCGGGGAGTGCGCGGCCGAGGTGCTCCTCGATTTCTGCGCGCATGTCGGCATCGCTGCGGCCGACGAACCGCTCGATCACCTCTTCGCGGGTGATCTCCCACCCCAGGGCACCCAGCACGCGAACGTCGAGATCCACCGCCAGCCGCTCGCTGTCGACGAGCACACCGTCGCAGTCGAAGACCACCAGGCGGTTGCGGTGACAGGAGGGCGTCTTCGACATCGAGCGATTGTGTCAGCCGACGGGCGAAGAGTGCCGAAGGTTCGACGTCGTGCGCCTTGCGGCGTGGGCGTGTCATCGGCGATACAAGCCGCGAGTTATACCCGGCTCGCCACCTCCCGAGCATCGGCTGGTGCCCGCCGCCGCAGTGAACGGGCTTCTCCCAACGGCCACTAGGGTCGGGGCCATGAGAGTGCTGGTCGCCCTGGGTGGCAACGCCATGACCGCCGCCGACGGCAGTGTCGGCCCCGGAGACCAGATCCGGGCCGCCGAGACTGCCATGTCAGCGGTCGCCGATCTCGTCGCCGAGGGCGTCGACGTCGTCATCACCCACGGCAACGGACCACAGGTCGGCAACCTCCTGGTCAAGAACGAGCTGTCGGCGGCCGTCGTACCTCCGGTGCCACTGGACTGGTGCGGCGCCCAGACGCAGGGCACCCTCGGCTTCGTGCTGATGAACGCTCTCGAGGCGGCGCTGGCTCAACGCGGCATACGGCGACCGACCGCAGCCGTCGTCACCAGGACACGCGTCGACATCGACGACCCAGGCTTCCGCAAGCCGACCAAGCCGATCGGCCGGTTCCTGCCCGAGGACGAGGCGCAGGTGCTGATGGAGCACGGCCAGCACTTCGAGAACCGTGGCGAGAAAGGCTGGCGACGCGTCGTCGCCTCACCCGAGCCACAGGAGATCCTCGACGCAGGGGCCGTGACAACCCTCGCCGACATGGGGTATCTGGTGGTCGCCAACGGCGGCGGCGGCATCCCCGTCGTCCGCTCCGACGACGGCAGGCTGCACGGCGTCGAGGCGGTCATCGACAAAGACCTCGGTGCGGCTCTGCTCGCCCGCTCCGTCGACGCTGACCGGCTCGTCATCGCCACCGACGTCGACCACGCCATCGTCGGGTACGGCTCCGATGCTGCGGAACCCGTCGGGGAGATCGGCGTCGAGAAGCTTCGCTCGTACGCCGCCGAGGGAAACTTCGCGAGCGGCTCCATGGGCCCGAAGGTCGACGCCATCTGTCGCTACGTCGAGCAGACGGGAAACGTCGGCGTGATCACCAGTCTGGGCAACATCGTGGCCGGGTCGAGAGGCGAGTCCGGCACCGTCGTGGTTCCGAGCTGAGCCGGCCCGCCCAGACGCGCAGCAAGAGATCTCGCAGCTCAAGGCACCGCAGCTCAAGACACCGCAGCACCGCCCACGCAAGCACCGAGAGAGGGATGTCATGCCGGAGCCGATCGAAGTACGCAAGGTGGCGATCAAGCACGTGTCAGACGCGAGCGGGTTCGCCGCGCTGATCGACGACGGCGTGATCGAAGCCGACCGGGTCGTGGCCGTCATCGGTAAGACCGAGGGCAACGGCGGCGTCAACGACTACACCCGCATCATCGCCGACCGGGCGTTCCGCGAAGTGCTGGTCGCGAAGGGCAGCCGCTCGGCCGAGGAAGCCAAGCAGGTCCCGATCGTCTGGTCCGGCGGCACCGACGGCGTGATCAGTCCGCACGCGACGATCTTCGCGACGGTGTCGTCCGACACGGCCGAGCAGACCGATGAGCCTCGGCTGACCGTAGGCTTCGCGATGAGCGAGCGTCTCTACCCGGAGGACATCGGCCGCACGGCGATGGTGTCCAAGGTCGCCACCGCAGTCGGGGCCGCAATGAAGCAGGCGGGGATCGACGACCCGGCAGACGTGCACTACGTGCAGACCAAGACGCCGCTGCTCACGATCCACACGATCCGCGACGCCAAGGCGCGCGGCAAGACGGTCTGGACCGAGGAGACGCACCAGTCGATGGACCTCTCCAACGGATGCACCGCACTCGGGATCGCGGTCGCGCTCGGCGAGATCGAGATGCCGTCCGATGCCGACGTCATGCACAACCGCGAGCTGTACTCGGCAGTGGCGTCGTGCTCGTCCGGCGTGGAGCTCGACCAGGCGCAGGTGGTCGTGGTGGGTAACACTCGCGGCGTCGGGGGTCGGTACCGCGTGGGTCACTCCGTGATGCGCGACGCCCTCGACCAGGACGGCATCTGGACGGCAATCAGGGAGGCGGGCCTCGACCTTCCGGAGCGTCCGCACTGGACCGATCTCAACGCGCGCCTGGTCAACGTCTTCCTCAAGTGCGAGGTCTCGCAGGACGGCAACGTGCACGGTCGACGCAACGCCATGCTCGACGACTCCGACGTGCACTGGCACCGCCAGATCAAGTCCTGCGTCGGCGGCGTGACCGCGGCCGTGACGGGAGACCCGGCCGTGTTCGTGTCCGTCTCGGCGGCCCATCAGGGACCTGACGGCGGCGGACCCGTGGCGGCCATCGTCGACCTCGGCTCCGGAGAGCCGACCGGATACCGCCCGCCGACCAGCTGAGCGGAGCACGGTGCTGAGCCTCCGCGGGTGGGGCGGGTGCTCTGGCGTTGAACCGGGTGCGGATGGGTACACGTCAACCATGTCTCTCATCAACAGCCCCGGCTTCGCCCATGTCCGCCTCACCGTTACCGACATCTCCCGCTCCAAGCAGTTCTACGACCAGGTCTTCGGTTGGCCCGTCGCAGTCGACCGCTCGGGCGACGTCGACGACCCCGAAGTGAACGGTTCACCGGCAGACATCTACGGCGGCACGATCTATCAGACGCCGTCGGGCGCCCTCTTCGGGTTGCGGCCCGTCGCACCGGCCGGACAGCGGTTCGACTCCGATGGCACCGGGCTCGACCATGTCAGCTTCCAGGTCAGCTCGCGTGACGAGCTCGTCGCTGCCCATCAGGCGCTCGACGAGGCGGGGATCGAGCACGGCGACGTCACCGACCTGACCGACGTGGGAATGGCGATCTTGTCGTTCGAGGACCCCGACGGCGTACAGCTGGAGCTCACCGCAGCCCTCGGCTGACAGGCTCTCGCCCGGCCGGCGTCCCGGCAGCCCTTACGTAGGAAGCCGGACGTCGGCTCGCTCCCGAGTCCGGTTCGCCGCGAAGTGCGCCTGCTCGTGGTCCATCCAGGCCAACCAGTGCGGCAGCACCTGTTCCCCGTCGCGGGCAACGCCGCGCCCGATCC
>JACCVZ010000294.1 GCA_013697905.1 Nocardioidaceae bacterium | reverse complement strand
GCCGTCTTGCCGACTCCGGCTACACCCATCACCACGAAGTGGTGTGCCGTGCTCTTGGCTGCCGGTGTAATCGTCACGCCAGTGCCCAGGGTGCGAGAGCGACCCTCAAAGCGGTGAGTCGCAGGGTGGTCTCCATCAGCGTCCAGTTTCAGCGTGGTGGTCTTCTCGTCCATCCCCAAGCGGGGTTTGCGGCGGTCGTCGACCAGCGTGGAGCCGAGCGCGACCAGGCGCTCGACCTCCTCGTGGGCGCGTGGCCCCCGGTGGGACGACGTCGAGGTAACCGACCCCCGCACAGCTTCGCCGCACGGGGGTCACGTCGTCTCGGTCAGCGCACAAACAGATGCACGTGCTCGTAGCCAGACACCACGTTGCTGACAGCCTGGGTGTCGGAGTCGCGGATGAGGCCCTTCCTCGACTCGAATACGAGGTTGGCGGCGAGCGTGTCGTTTCGCGGAGCGGCGGCAAGCTTCGTCAGCAGCTCGTCGAAGCTGCTCGCTTTGGTGCCGGAACCGTCGCCGCCCCCGACATAGAGGACACCTTCTCCACCTCTCGCGTTCGGTATGTGCACCGACAGCTTGACTCTCGTTGGGTCTGCGGTGCCTCTGACCGGATCCAGCGTCACCCGCACCGGCAGATCGGTGCCGGCGTAGACCCGCCTCGCCGGTCGGTGCGAGGTGATGGTGATCCATTTGCCGGCGGGCTTGATCTCGAACTTCGCGATCTCGAGCGCGTCGAACTTGGAGCTGTACGTCGCGTCATAGTGCACGTCGGTGATGCGCACCTTCTCGAAGTTGTTGTGCAGGATCTTCGACATCTGGCTGTAGGACTCGAAGATCGACGAGAACGTGATGTCGCGCCTGCTGGCAAAGCGATCCCCGTGAGTGAAGGTCCATGGGGTTCCGTCGGCACGGGTGCCGTTGAAGGTCCAGTTGACGGTGGCCGTCCCGGCACCGATCTCGTCCAGGACCCGGTCGGCGTTCGACAGCAGATGGATGGCCGAAAGGAACGGGGTCGCGGGGCGGTAGGTGATGACCGTCTTGCCGTCGCGGGAGTTGCCGTTGGTGGCGCGGACGGATGACGTCACATTGGTACGTCTCGGATGTCCCTTCGTCACGCCGTGGATGCCAGCGAGGTGGTCCCCGGTGATCCGTCCCACCGGTGCGCTTGGGTTGGCGACCTTGAAGGAACCGAAGACACTGTCCTTCTGGATGTAGATCGCGTCGGCACCATGCATGGACAGCGTGCTGTATCCCGAAAACAACATCGGGTGCCCGAAGGCGAGCACCTCTTCGCCGCAGACTGCGGTGACCGTGCCGATGCCCGCGTCCGTGATGTCGCCGTACGACAGTGACGCGGCGACGTTGCCGCCGGCGACGATGTCAGTGGGCGCTGCGGCTGCGGACGTGCTACCGCCGACCACCATGGGGCGCTTGACACCAAATCTGTCGGCGGCCTTCTGTAGGTGCGAGTTGGAAAGGCCGGAGACGCTGAACGGCATCGGCAGCCGCTCGAAGCCGCCACTGGCTTGCGCCGTCGTCATGGCTCCCTGCGAGACGAGCCGCTCGGAGGTAGCAGGCGGAACCGCGACCTTCTTCGAGCTGGACGCCGTCGCGCGAATGGCGCTGGCGGGTGCGCTGTCCAGGAGCTTTTTCATCTCTGTGGCGGGAGTGACACCGGCAACGTCGCTGGGTGACCACGACAGCCCGTAGGCAACGGCGCCTAGAAGTCTGCCGTCCTGTGTATAGACAGGGGAGCCTGACATGCCTGCCCAGATGCCCTTGTCGACGTCACCCGCGGCGTCGGTGATCTGTGAGCCGCTGAGCTTGACCATGATCATGTCGAGCCCGGGGGCGATCCCGTCCTGCAGCACTCCGAGCACGGAGCCGTCGAACGAGTCGGGCGTCGTGCCGCTCGTCACGGTCAAGCCGTGGACGACCATGCCGCGCGCCACCTCGCCGACAGGTACTGCGGACGGACAGCTCGCGTCCTGCGCGGACCGCGCCGGCGATACGGCGCCAGTGGCGGCAAGCAACGCAACGACTGCTGTGCCGAGCACAGCATTGCGTGGGCTTGCCCAGCCATGCGCCCCAAGACTTCGTGACATCTGATTTCCCCCTATGAGAGTGGCCACGCACAGCGGCCGAGTGTGCTCATTAGACTCCCCCCGGAATCCGCGCGATGCCTCTACCACATCACGATTTCATCACGACGCTGGGCAGGCCTTGAAAAGCGGTGCTGCGAGGGTTCGAAGCCCCCAGCGGCGGCACCGGTGCGTCTGCCGGCGTCCGGCCAGTTGCCGCGGACGCCGGGGCAGCTCGCGGCCGGGACAAAGTCCATGGCGGTCGAAGTGTCGGCCCGGTCTGGGCGCCCTACCGACTTACGCTGAACCCGCGGCAGGGACGGCTGTCTCCCGAGCCGGGGGAGTGGTCGGTCACGGCACCAGGCGCGAAGGGAACGGCGAAGGCATGGCCAACAGCATCATCGGCCGCGACATGGCGGTGGACCTCGGCACCGCGAACACACTTGTCTACGTGCGCGGCCGTGGGGTCATGCTCAACGAGCCGTCGGTCGTCGCGATGAACACCCAGACGCGCGAGATTCTCGCTGTCGGCACGGAGGCCAAGCGGATGATCGGCCGCACACCTGACGGCATCACCGCCATCCGGCCGCTCAAGGACGGCGTCATCGCCGACTTCGAGGCCACCGAGCAGATGTTGCGGTTCTTCATCCAGCGGGTGCACCGCCGGCGGTACTTCGCCAAGCCCCGGCTCGTGATCTGCGTTCCCTCCGGGATCACCGCCGTCGAACAGCGCGCGGTCAAGGAAGCGGGCTACCAGGCCGGCGCACGCCGGGTCTACATCATCGAGGAGCCGATGGCCGCCGCCATCGGCGCCGGCCTCCCCGTCCACCAGGCGACGGGCAACATGGTCGTTGACATCGGCGGCGGCACCACCGAGGTCGCCGTGATCAGCCTCGGCGGGATCGTCACGAGCATGTCGATCCGGACGGCGGGGGACGACCTCGACCAGGCGATCATCAACTGGATGAAGAAGGAGTACTCCCTCATGCTCGGCGAGCGAACCGCCGAGGACATCAAGATGGCGCTCGGCTCCGCCTTCCCGCTCCCTGACGAGCCTGAAGCCGAGATCCGCGGCCGCGACATGATCAGCGGGCTGCCTCGTAACGTCGTGGTCTCGTCCGCCGAGGTGCGGCAGGCTCTCGAGGAGCCAGTGCATGCGATCGTCGACTCGGTCCGTACGACCCTCGACAAGACGCCGCCCGAGCTGGCCGGTGACATCATGGACCGCGGTGTGGTGCTCACCGGCGGCGGCGCCCTCCTCCGCGGGCTCGACGAGCGGCTGCGTCACGAGACGGGGATGCCCGTTCACGTCGCCCACGGTCCGCTCGACTCCGTGGCGCTCGGCGCCGGCAAATGCGTGGAGGAGTTCGAGGCCCTGCAGCAGGTTCTGGTGTCGGAGCCGAGGCGCTGAGGATGTCCCATCAGCCTCAGCGGTCGCGGGCCGGCCTCGGTCTCCTCGTGCTCGCGTGCGTCACGATCATCACGCTCGATGCCCGCCATGACGTGCGGGCATCCCCGGTCGACCCCCTTCGCTTCACCGTCGCTGCCGTGCTCGGCCCGGTGGAGGACGGCGCCGCAGCAGTGCTGCGTCCCGTCATCGACCTGCCCGACCATTTCGGTGACGTCAAGGCGCTTCGTGACCAGAATCATCAGCTGCAGGCCACCAACGCCGAGCTCATCTCTCGGCTGCGTGCGGTCGACGCCAACGACAACCGTGACGGTGCGCTCGCCGGCATTGCCAGGCTCGCCGACACCTCCGGCTACGACGTCGTGCCGAGCCAAGTCGTCGGCATGGGTCCGGCTCAGTCCTTCACCCGCACCGTCTCGATCGACGTCGGCACTGATGACGGCGTGGGACCTGACCTCACTGTGATCAACGCCGACGGGCTTGTCGGCAGGGTCGTGAGCGCCACCGCCAGCACCGCCACCGTGCTCTTGATCATCGACAGCAAGTCGACCACCGGCGGGCGTCTGGGCGACTCGATGGAGCTCGGTTTCCTCGCAGGTGACGGCAGCCTCAGCGGTGACGGGTCTCTCCAGTTCAGCCTCGTCGACCACACGGTCTCGCCGAAGGAAGGCGACAGCGTCGTCTCGTGGGGCTCGCGCAACGGCGCGCCCTACATCGCCGGCGTACCGATCGGAGAGGTGACCAACGTGCACTCGTCGCCTGCGGAGCTCACCGAGACCGCAACGATCGACCCGTACGTCGACTTCTCCTCGCTCGACGTGGTGGCCGTGGTCACCGCGGTCGACGGGCGGTCCACCAGCAACCAGGCGCAGGAGGCCCGATGATCACGGGGATCCGGGCCGGCATCGTGGCCGTCCTGATCGTGGTGACCGTGACGCTTCAGGTGAGCATCTTCAGTCACTTCTCGATCAGCGGTGTCGTGCCAGACCTGGCGCTACTGGTGGTGATCGCTGCCGCTCTGGTGCGCGGCCCCAACTACGCCGCGCTGGTCGGGTTCGTCGCGGGTCTGGTGCTCGATCTGGCCCCGCCGGCCGACCACACTGCCGGCCGTTGGGCGCTGTCGTTCGTGATCGTCGGGTATGCCACCGGCATGGTCAGGTCCGATGGCGAGACGACCGTGCCCAGCACCTTGTTCCTGGTGGCGTCCGGCGCTTTCATCGGGACGTCTGTCTTCGCGCTCACCGGCCTCGTGCTGCGTGAACCCGGCGTCGACGTCGCCGGCGCGCTGCGGGTGGTGCCGGTCGCCATCGGTTACGACCTGCTGCTGACACCGCTCATCATCCCGCTGGTGCTGCTGCTGTTCCGCCGCCTCGAGCCTGCCGAGCGCTGGTAGCCGACGCATGCTGAAGTCCCGCTCCCGGCTGCGTCTCATGGTCGTGCAGATCATGATCGTGTCGCTGTTCGGCACCTTGTTCGCGCGGCTGTGGTACCTCCAGGTAGTCGGTGGCGACGTCTACCAGGCGGCCGCCCAGGAAAACGCCGTGCGCGACATCGAGGTCGCCGCGCCACGCGGACTCATCGTCGACGCGATGGGCCGCCCACTCGTCGCCAACCGCACCTCATGGGTCGTCACCGTCGACCGTGACGTCCTGGAGAAACTCGGAAACTCGACTCGTACGGCCGTGCTCGCCCGTCTCGCCGACACTCTCGGCCTGACCGGCACCGAGCTCGGGCGGCGTACCAAGACCTGCGGCGAGAAAGGCGCGGCCAGGTCGCCGATTTGCTGGAACGGGTCGCCGTACGCCCCGGTACCGGTCGCCAAAGACGTCTCCCAATCGCTTGCGGCGTCCATCCTCGAGCAGTCAGAAGACTTCCCCGGCATCACCGCCGAGGCGCGCAAGGTGCGCGCCTACCCGGCCCCGTTCGGCATCAACGCCGCCCACGTGCTGGGCTACAACTCGCCGATCACCGAGGACGAGCTCGACGCCGCCGAGAAGTCCGACGACCCGACGATCAGCCCGTTGTCGGTGGTCGGCAGGGCGGGGCTGGAGAAGGAGTACGACCGCTGGCTGCGAGGCTCACCCGGCGACCGGCAGGTGACGGTCGATTCGATGGGGCGGGTCCTCGGTGACGGCGACGACATCGCCCCAACCCCCGGAGACACGCTGGTGACGACCATCGACGCCAAGGTGCAAGGCGTCGTCGAGCGGCAGCTGCACCAGACGATCATGACGGCGCGCAAGACGGTCGACCCGGTCAGCGGTCGCCGGTACTCCGCCGACTCCGGCGCCGCTGTCGTGCTCGACGCCACCACCGGCCGGGTGATCGCGATGGCGAGCCAGCCGACGTACGACCCGAACGTCTGGACCGGCGGCATCACCCAAGGCGACCTCGAACGTCTCTACAGCCATCGGGCGGGGACACCACTGCTGTCGAGGGCGTTCCAAGGCCAGTTCGCTCCGGGGTCGACGTTCAAGCCGTTCATGACCGCCGGCGCCATGACGAACGGCGGATACTCGCCCGCGACACGGCTCAACTGCTCGTCGTATGTCCGGGTCGGCAACCGTGACTTCAAGAACTACGAGTCCGGTTCATACGGATACATCGACTTCGCCAAGGCGCTCCAGGTCTCCTGCAACACGTTCTTCTACCGCGTTGGCTACGGACTCTGGGTCAAGAACGGTGCCAACACGACAGATGTCGACACGCCTGATCCGCTGGTCAAGATGGCCGAGGCGTTCGGCTTCGGCGAGACCACCGGGATCGACCTGCCGAGTGAGGCGACTGGCCGGATCGCCGATCGGAAGTGGAAGAAGGCCTACTGGCGGGCCAACAAGGACTACTACTGCACGTTGGGCAAGCAGCCCGGCGAGGACTTCATCCACCGCTTCGCTCGAGAGTTCTGCGTCGAGGGCTACACGTACGGCGCCGGAGACGCCGTCAACTTCGTTATCGGCCAGGGCGACACGATCATCACCCCGCTCCAGCTCGCGACTGCGTACGCCGCTATCTCCAACGGCGGCACCTTGTGGAAGCCCCGCGTTGCCAAGGCGATCGTGTCGCCGGACGGGGCGCTCATCAAGAAGATCAAGCCGCGGCGGGCCTCGACGGTACCGGTGCCGAAGCGGGTGCTGCGCTACATCGACACGGCGCTCCAGGGCACGACGCAGACCGGCACGTCCGCGTGGCGTTTCGTGGGGTTCCCGCTCGACAAGGTGAAGATCCGCTCCAAGACCGGCAGCGCAGAGGTGTACGGCAAGCAGTCGACATCATGGCTCGCGTCCTACAACGAGCAGTACGTCGTGGTGATGATGGTCGAGCAGGGCGGCACCGGGTCCGGCACCTCGGGACCGGCGATCCGCAAGATCTGGGAGTCGCTGTACGGCGTCAAGGGCGAGAAGGTCGATGTCCGCAAAGCCGTTGAACCGGGTGCCAAGCCGCCGGCCAGCCTTCCCGTCTTCGAGCGCGACGGCCGGATCTCCGCCCCAGTGCTTCAGGCGCCGGCCCGCGACTTCGACGGTCAGCTCAATGCACCCGCCGCGACCGCCGTGTCGCCGACGCACAGGAAATCTGGTCCGCGGCGCCAAGCTCGGGCAGGGCCGTCATGGTGATGACCGCCACCGTCACGACGACAAGGACCAGCCGCCGGGTCAACGTCACCGAGACCCGCACCAGCTGGCAGCGGATGGACTGGATGCTCGTGCTGGCGGCCGCCGCCTTGCTGGCGCTGGGTTCGACGCTGGTGTGGTCGGCGACCGCCGGTAACGAGGCACTCACCGGTGGAGACTCGACGGCGTACGTCTCCAAGCACGTCGCCAACATTGCGATCGGTGCCGTGCTGGCCTACCTGGTCGCGGCGACCGACCACCGTTGGGTGCGGATCTGGGCGCCGGCCGTCTATATGGGGGCCATCGGTGGGCTGGCCATGGTGCTGTCGCCGCTGGGTGCCGTGATCAACGGGTCACGGTCGTGGATCCTCGTCGGCGGTATGTCGATCCAGCCGGCCGAGTTCGCCAAGCTCGGCGTCGTCGTCGCGATGGCGCTGATGCTGGCGGAGAAGACCGAGCTTCGTCGACAGAGCAACCAGCTGAAGACGACCGACGTGGTTGGCGCGCTCGTGATCGCGGCGATTCCAGCTGGGCTCATCCTGGCCCAGCCCGACCTCGGCACCATGCTTGTGCTCAGCGCAACAGTTTTCGGACTGCTCGCCGTCGCGGGCACCGCCAAGCGCTGGCTCGTCGCGCTGGTGGGTGCGGCGGTCGGGGTGGTCGTCGCCGCCATCCAGCTCGGGATGCTGAAGAGCTATCAGCTCGACCGGTTCGGCTCCTTCGTCGATCCTGGGCTCGACCCGGACGGTGCCGGCTACAACACGATCCAGGCGAGGATCGCGATCGGCAACGGCGGGTTGTTCGGTCAGGGGCTCTTCGACGGCTCACAGACGCAGTCGGGCTTCGTGCCCGAGCAGCACACCGACTTCGTGTTCACGGTGGCCGGCGAGGAGCTGGGTCTCGTCGGCGCGGGCGCGGTGATCGCGTTGCTGCTGGCAGTGCTCTGGCGCGCCGCCCGGATCGCGGCCAAGGCTGATGACATGTTCGGACGACTGGCGGGCGCCGGAATCGTCTGCTGGTTCGGCTTCCAGGCGTTCCAGAACATCGGCATGTGCCTCGGCATCATGCCGGTTACCGGCGTACCGCTGCCGCTGGTGTCCTACGGCGGCACCTCGATGTTCGCGTCGCTGATGGCGATCGGGCTGCTGCTCAACATCCATCTGCGCAACGAACGCTCGCTCGGCGTCGCCGTCCGTGGGCGGGTAGCCCGCTCCCGCCGCTCCTGACCGACTTGTCAGGCCGTAGTAGACGCCCGCAGGCGTGGCCGACGCTGACAACTCGGTTAGGCTGGCGCGGTGCCCGTCCAGTCCGTGTTCAGCCAGCTCGAGCCGCTGCTGCCGACGGTGCAGAAGCCGATCCAGTACGTCGGCGGAGAGCTGAACTCGACCGTGAAGGACTGGGACAGCGCCGCGGTTCGCTGGGCACTCATGTATCCCGACGCCTACGAGGTGGGGCTGCCCAACCAGGGTGTGCAGATCCTCTACGAGATCCTCAACGAGCGTGACTGGATCATCGCCGAGCGCACCTACGCCGTCCTCTCCGACATGGAGCAGGTGATGCGCGACCACGACATCGCGCAGTTCACCGTCGACGGGCACCGACCCGTGGGTGAGTTCGACGTGCTCGGCATCTCGTTCGCCACCGAGCTGGGCTACACCAACATGCTGACGGCGCTCGACCTCGCCGGCATACCGCTGCACGCGCGCGATCGTGACGACTCACATCCGATCGTGCTGGCGGGTGGACACTCGGCGTTCAACCCCGAGCCGGTCGCCGACTTCATCGACGCCGCCGTGCTCGGCGACGGTGAGGAGATAGTCCTCGCGATCAGCGACGTCATCCGGGAGTGGAAGGACCAAGGCCGCCCCGGTGGACGCGACGGGGTGCTGATGCGGCTGGCGAAGTCCGGTGGCGTCTATGTGCCGAAGTTCTACGACGTCGACTACCTTGCCGACGGCTGTATCCAGCGGGTGGCTCCCAACCGGTCCGGAGTGCCGTGGCGGGTGCACAAGCACACGTTGATGGACCTCGATGCGTGGCCCTACCCGAGCAAACCGCTGGTGCCGCTCGCCGAGACCGTGCACGAGCGGTACTCCGTCGAGATCTTCCGCGGCTGCACCCGGGGTTGTCGGTTCTGCCAGGCGGGCATGATCACCCGGCCGGTGCGGGAGCGTTCCATCACCACGATCGGCGACATGGTGAAGACCGGCCTCGACACGTCCGGGTTCGAGGAGGTCGGTCTGCTGTCGCTGTCGTCTGCGGACCACAGCGAGATCGCGGATGTGGCCAAGGGCCTGGGGGA
>JACCVZ010000274.1 GCA_013697905.1 Nocardioidaceae bacterium | reverse complement strand
CGGCTCCGCGCCCGCGGCTGTGATGGCTCCGAGGACGGCTTCGAGGGCGGCCGACGCCTCGGGCGGGTGGACGGTGCGGTGCCGTCCGAAGCCGGACGCCGTCGGGACCATCCCTGCGAGCACTGCGGGCAGGGCCGGCTCGTCGACCTGCACGATGAGCCGGTCGACACCCGGCAGCCGGCGCTTGAGGTCGGCAACGTGGACCAGGAGCCCTTCGGCCAAGGCCTGTGCGAGGTCGCGGCGAGCACCGTGGTCGGAGAGCACCTTGTCCCCCCGCGGCTTCTCCACCGTGGCGGCCAGCGTCCAGGGCCCGGCCACCTGGGCCTTGAACGTCCCGCTGTAACCCTGCGCCTGCTCCTCCACCTGGTCGAGGTCCTGCGCGAGCTGCGACCGGGCCCGGCGGTGATCCACCCCGGAGGCGTCGGTCAGCCGCCACCCCGCAGGCTGGAGGTCGGCACCGATGCCGGACACGATCGCCAGTGCCCGGCCCGTCATGTGGGCGCCGGGGCCGCGACCAGGGACCTCGGGCACGAACGGCAGGTCGGGCAGCTCGCCCAGCGAGAGACGGACCGCCTCGGCATACGCCCGATCGTCGTCGCCGGGCATGGAACCCACGCCGGTGGCAACCGTCACGCGAGGGCCTGCTCGGGGTTCAGCGCTGAGCTCCGCGCCGTGGCGCTGATGGTGGCGGAGCCGACCACCCGGGTGCCGTCGTAGATGACCGCGGCCTGCCCGGGGGCGATGCCCTCGGCGGGGTCGAGGAGCTCGATCGCCACTCGACCCCCGTTGCTGTCCGCACCGACGCGCACCACTGCTCGGTGCTCGCTCCCGTGGGCGCGCAGCTGCACGGTGACCTCGGAGCCGTCGAGCACCGACGGCACGGTGCCGCACCAGCGCGGCTTGATGCCGTCGATGCGGTCGATCCGCAGCCCTGCGCGCGGGCCGACCGAGATGGTGCCGGTGACGGGCTCGATGTCGAGCACGAAGCGTGGCTTGCCATCGGCAGCCGGCCTCCCGAGGCGCAGTCCGCGCCGCTGGCCGATGGTGAAGCCGACCGTGCCGTCGTGCTGGCCGAGCACGTCGCCCGTGGCCGAGTCGACGATGTCCCCGACGGTGTTGGGGTTGCGCTCGCCCAGCTTCTCCTTGAGCCACCCGGCGTTGTCACCGTCGGCGACGAAGCAGATGTCGTGCGAGTCCGGCTTGTCGGCGACCAGCAGGCCGCGCTGGGCGGCCTCGCGGCGTACGACGTCCTTGGTCGTGTCGCCCAGCGGGAAGAGGGAGTGCGCCAGCTGGTCCTGGGTCAGCACTCCGAGCACGTAGGACTGGTCCTTGCCGTGGTCGACCGCCCGATGCATCTCGATCAGACCGTCGACGCCGGTGCGCGGCTGTGCGTAGTGGCCCGTCGCCACCGCGTCGAAGCCGAGGGCCAGCGCGCGGTCGAGCACGGCTGCGAACTTGATCTTCTCGTTGCACCGCAGGCACGGGTTGGGGGTCCGACCAGCGGCGTATTCGTCCATGAAGTCCTCGACCACGTCCTGGTGGAAGCGGTCGGAGAGGTCCCAGACGTAGAAGGGGATGCCGATGATGTCGGCCGCGCGGCGGGCGTCGTTGCTGTCCTCGATGGTGCAGCAGCCCCTGGCTCCGGTGCGGTAGGACTGCGGGTTGCGCGAGAGGGCGAGGTGGATGCCCGTGACGTCATGGCCGGCCTCAGCGGCGCGCGCCGCGGCGACGGCCGAGTCGACCCCGCCGGACATGGCGGCGAGAACCTTCATCAGTGCAGCCCTGCCTTGGCCGTCCTGGCCCGCTCGACGACCGGGCAGATCGCCTCGACGAGCGCGTCCACGTCGGCCGAGGTCGAGGTGTGTCCCAGGGAGAACCGCAACGAGTGACGCGCCTGGTCCTCGTCGCACCCCATCGCCAGGAGGACGTGGGACGGCTGTGGGACCCCGGCGCTGCAGGCCGACCCGGTCGAGCACTCGATCCCGTGGGCGTCGAGCAGCATCAGCATCGAGTCGCCCTCGCACCCCGGGAAGCCGATGTGCGCGTTGCCGGGCAGCCGCTGCTCCGGATCCCCGTGGAGGTGAGCTTCTGGGACGACCTCGAGCACGCGGCGGACGAGATCGTCGCGCAGCAGACGGAGCCGGGTGGCGTGGTCGTCCTGGTGCTTGACCGACGCCTCCACCGCGGCCGCAAAGCCGGCGATCGCAGGCGGGTCGAGGGTGCCGCTGCGGATGTCGCGCTCCTGTCCACCACCGTGCACGAGAGCGGAGACCTGCAGGTCGCGGCGTACGAGCAAGGCACCCACACCGTAGGGGCCGCCCACCTTGTGCCCGGTCAGGCTCAGGGCGTCGACGCCACAGGCTGCGAAGTCGACGGGCATGACGCCGATCGCCTGCACCGCGTCGGTGTGCACAGGGATGCCGTGCTCCGCTGCGAGCTCCACGATCTCAGCGATGGGCTGGAGGGTGCCGACCTCGT
The DNA here is from genome assembly GCA_013697905.1 of Nocardioidaceae bacterium. GTDB lineage: Bacteria > Actinomycetota > Actinomycetes > Propionibacteriales > Nocardioidaceae > JACDHG01. The sequence goes on along the minus strand of JACCVZ010000274.1, from coordinate 1,293 downwards.
TGTTCGCCCACATCACCGAGATGAGGGCGATCGAGGCCGGGTCGCGCTCGATCGAGGCTCGCAGGAGGTCGAGGTGAAGGCGCGCGCGATCATCGACGGGCAGCAGCTCGACCTCGGCGCCCTCGGCCTCGGCCAGCCAGTGCAGCGGGTCGAGGACCGCGTGGTGCTCGATGGCGGTGGACAGGATCCGGACCCGCCGTGGGTCGGCGGCCCGACGCGCCCAGAAGATCCCCTTGAGGGCGAGGTTGTCGGACTCGGTGCCGCCGGAGGTGAACACGACGTCGCCGGGACGACAGCCCAACGCCCGAGCGATCGTCTCGCGACCCTCCTCGACCACTCGACGGGCACCGCGGCCCGAGGCGTGCAGCGAGTTGGCGTTGCCGACGGACGCGAGCTGCGCCGTCATGGCCTCGATCGCTGCGGGCAACATCGGCGTCGTCGCGGCGTGGTCGAGGTAAACGGTCATAACCGTCCCAGACTAACGGGAGACGCCTCATCACCCATTTCGAGTGATACCGAAGCTCGTCGTCGGAAGTGGCCGTAGGGTCTGCTCATGCGATCGGGGGCAAGGCACGGAGTCGCGATCGCCCTGATCCTGGTCCTCAGCGCAACGGGGTGCAGTCTGCTGGGCGACGACCCGGCACCCGCCGCTCGGGCGCCCGAGGTGATGACCGAGAGCCAGCTTCGAGAGGCGACCGAGTCCGTGGTCGCCGAGCGTGAGGCTGCGTTGCTCTCGGGCGACCGCGATGCCTTCTTGTCCACCATCGACGAGGATGCGCTGCAGTTCGTCGCCACCCAGGAACGCTGGTTCGACAACATCTCGAGCATGCCGATCAGCCACCTCTCGTTGACGGTGGTCGACGAGGATCACCCCGACGACAAGGAGGCCTCTCCGCTCCGGGTGCCGGTGGACTTCACGATGCGGCTCGCGGGCTTCGAGGACACGTCGGTGACCCAACGCCTCGTCTACACCTTCACACGGGGCGTCGACGGTCTGGTGCTGGCAGCCGACCGGGACGCGCGGGCCGACGAACGCGGTGACTGGCTGCCCGAACCCTGGGACATCACCCAGGTGGTCGTTCGTCATAGTGACGCGATGCTCGTCTTCTTCGACGAGGACACCTCTCCGTATGCCGACGCGGTGATGAAGGACCTCGAGGCGTCGCGCCGCAGCGTGATGGCCGCACTCCCTGACTGGTCGGGCAAGCTGGTCGCCTACGACATCTCCGACCTCAGCAACATCGAGAAGCGCAGCCCCATGAGCCTGGCCGAGACCGGTGGGGTCGCCTATCC
>JACCVZ010000314.1 GCA_013697905.1 Nocardioidaceae bacterium | reverse complement strand
CGCGCGCCCAGCGCGGCATGACAGGACGTTGCGATCGGGCCGCGCTCACCAGACGAGTGACGTTACGAGTGCCGCATACGTCTCGTCGGTCTAGGCGCGATGCAGCGAGGGTGGAGCGCGGCGGCGTGACGCGCTCCTGCGCACAGTTCGAATCTCGGGTAACCGCCATGAGCCCTTGCGTTGAGCGCTTCGTGGCCCCCCCGATACGGTCACGGGTCAGACGGGCCGAGCCTCGATGAGCCCCGCCTCGATGTGTGTGACATCGAAGCCACCGCGGGAGAGCAAGTCACGCCACTCGGACTCCGATCGCTCCTTGCCGCCGAGCACCATCAGCATGTGCAGGTCGAGCAGCTTCGCCTCATCAGGCTGGTTGCCTGGCTCGACGACACGCTCCAACAGCAACAGTTTGGACAGCGGGGTCATCGCCGGACGCAGGGTCCTCAGAATCCTGCTCGCCGACTCGTCGTCCCAGTCGTGCAGGATGTTCGACAAGGTGAAGACATCTGCGCCCGAGGGAACCTCTGTGAAGAAGTCCCCGGCGATGAAGCTGCAGCGATCGGTGAGTCCCGCTGCTTCGATGGCGGCGAGCGCCTCTTGGCGCACCTGCGGCAGGTCAAAGACAGTGCCGACAAGTCCTGACGTTTTGGTTAAGAGGCGGATCAGCGCCGTGCCTGTGCCCCCGCCGATGTCCACAACGCTCGAGACTCCTGACCAGTCTCGATCAAGGAGACGGGCCCCCCGAACGGTCGCGCCTGCCGCCATTGCCGCGTTGAAGCTGGATCCCTCCGTGGGATGTTCTGCGAGCCAGTCGAAGAACGGGGCGCCGTACACACGAGGGAAGGCCGCCTCCCCCGTCTGAAACGTCTCGAGCCCGCCGCCCCACGTTCGGTAGTGCACTCCGGAGAAGATCAGGCTGTGTGAGGCCAACGATGCGGGAGCGGTGCTGCACAAGAGTTCAGACATGCTCGTGTGGTGGATGCTCCCGCCCTCCTCGGTGAATATCCCAAGACTCGCCAAGGTGCGCAGCAGCCTGTGAACAGCGTCCGGGTCCGCATCGGCTGCTGCGGCAAGCTTCGAGGTAGATCGGGGACGTTGACTGACCAGGTCCGGGATTCCCAGACGCACCGCCGCCCCGATGGACTGGGTCACGGTAAAGCCGAGCATCATCTCGAAAAGCCGAGCCCGCGCGTCAGGTTCCACCCCCCGATGCTAGAGGGAGCCGATGGCCCGAGCACAAGTCCCAGAACTCTCACCGCCACCGCGCCTTGACACGGGGAGGCGGCATGACTCGCTGTCTCATCGGCTAAAATCCGGCAAACCGCCAGTCATCGATGATCCCGCAGGTGCGTCCGACCGGCACCTCGACGGAACCGACTGTCGAGCAGCAATCCGTCAAGGTGCCTGCTCAGGCCGCACTTCGGCGCTGGTGAGTGTCCGGACCGGGATCGGCTACCGGCGAGGGATGACTGGGGGTGGTCAGTCCCAAGACGGACGAGTGACGATGTCGTCGAACGCTGGGAGCCGTAGGCGGACGTCGGAGCGTTCCGAGATCGCGGCGGGGACTACTGGTCCCGGCGTGCGGTGCCCCGGTTGAGCGCCAGGTGACCGCCCAGGAATCCGGCGCCCATCATGACCAGGTTCGCCCCTAGGCCAGACGGGTCGCGGCGACATTCCGACCGCGCAACCTGGCCACCAATGAGCCCATGAAAAGGAAGGTTGCGATGTCGGTACCCAAGGCGTGTACAGCCCCGACCCGGCGCTCGCTGCCGGTCATCTCCGCCCAGTCGGCGGCGCCCGCCACCGCGGTCGGAACCGCTACCGCGACCCCCGCGCTCGTCAGCAGGGTGGCCGCACGACGAGAGGCGCACCCGCCGACGACGTCGAGCAGGGTCGCGCTGGTCCAGCAACCCAGCGTGAGGTCGGTGAGAACGGGGTGCAGGGAGTGCCCGAGCACATCGCTGTGCAGCGGGCTGCGTCGCGCCCACTCGAGCACTGGGGCGTAGACAAACTTCTGAGCGTCGGCCACCCGTTCGGCCACAGGGCTCTCAGCGACCGCATGGGCGGCGCGGCGCGGCAGTGACATCGTGCTCACGATGTGAGGGTACGCCGCCGAACGACTTGGCGCCTGCTCTCGTTCGCTCAGAAGACTTCCGTCGGCCCGGTAACGCCGCTTTGGCAAGCTGCTCCGTTCCGCAAGCGGATCCCGTACCGGCACCGCCGAGGGTGGTCTACGACTTGGTGTGCGGATGGGCTCGCCGGCGATGCGGCGCAGGCTCCTCACCACCACTTCGCTCCGGGAAATATCCGGGCGGCCGTCCTGGTTGAAGGCGTCATGACACTGACCCCCACTAGTCCGGCGCCCCGGCTCTCGCTCCCCATGACTGCTGGTGGGTCCACCGACGCTCTCGACCTGGGGACCGGCGCCGACGGGCGCTTCACGCTGGTGGTGTTCTTCCGTGGACTGCACTGCCCGGTGTGTCGCAAGCAGCTCACCGAGATCGAGGGGCGCCGCGAGGAGTTGATCGCGGCCGGCGTGGGGCGGTTGGTCGCGGTCAGCATGGAGACCTCGCAGCGCAGCAAGCAGCTCGTCGAGGAGTGGGGCCTGACCATGCCTGTGGCACACGGCCTCGACGAGGAGTCTGCGCGTGCGTGGGGCCTGTTCCTCTCGAGGGCCATCAAGGACGGCGAGCCGGACGTGTTCGCCGAGCCCGGGATGTTCGCCCTCGACAGCGACGGCACCGTCTACTGGAGCAGCATCGCGACCATGCCCTTCGCGCGTCCTGCGCTGGACGAAGTGATGGCAGGACTGCGTTTCGCGCACGACCAGGACTACCCGGCGCGCGGCGCGGCCTGAGTCGATCCTCGCCGGACCCTGAGTTCTGGCCCGGTCCTCAGAACGACAGTGATGAGGCGCCGTCAACGAGCAGCTTCACCAGCGAGGCGCCGCCGACGATGCTGGCCCCCTCGATGAGGTCTGCCTCGCCGATGCCGCGCTTCTTGGCACACGGGCTGCACACGAGGAAGGTTCCGC
>JACCVZ010000234.1 GCA_013697905.1 Nocardioidaceae bacterium | reverse complement strand
TGCGTTGGTGGCTTCCGTGTTGGCGCGGAAGCCCTTTTTTTGGTGGGGTGGCGCGCCGAAGAATCAGTTCCCAACAAACAGGAGGACCCATCAGCACGGAGTTGCGCGTCAACGACCGTATCCGCGTCCCTGAAGTGCGGCTTGTCGGACCCAACGGCGAGCAGGTCGGCATCGTCCGGATCGACGACGCCCTGCGGCTTGCCCAGGAGTCCGACCTCGACCTGGTCGAGGTAGCACCCACGGCACGCCCGCCGGTGTGCAAGCTCATGGACTACGGCAAGTTCAAGTACGAGACCGCACAGAAGGCGCGCGAGACGCGGCGCAACCAGACCAATACGGTCATCAAGGAAATGAAGCTGCGACCGAAGATCGACGCCCACGACTATGAGACCAAGAAGGGTCACGTGGTGCGTTTCCTCAAAGAGGGCGACAAGGTCAAGATTACGATCATGTTCCGTGGCCGCGAGCAGCATCGACCCGAGCTCGGGTTCCGGCTCCTGCAGCGGCTGGCCGGTGACGTCGAAGAGCTCGGGTTCGTCGAGTCCTCGCCGAAGCAGGACGGCCGCAACATGATCATGGTCATCGGTCCCCACAAGAAGAAGTCCGAGGCCAAGGCCGAGGCGAAGGCGGAGCGGGCACAACGCGCCGTCGAGCGGGCTGCCGATCGCGATCTGGAGCGCACCGAACGCACCGAGCGTTCCGATGCGGCCAAGGAGGAGCCGAAGCGAACGCGTAAGCGCTCGGAGAGCCTCGACCCCGACATGTGAGTCACCGTCACGGGGAGCCCCGTGGCCGCCAGCACACGCATCCGCGCCGCACGGCGTGGAGGCACCGAGAGACGGAGAGCGGCATCATGCCGAAGATGAAGAGCCACTCAGGCACCCGCAAGCGCTTCAAGGTTACTGGGTCCGGGAAGATCCAACGCCTTCAGGCAGGCCGGAAGTCCGGCGCCGCGTTCGCGTCCGCGCCGACGACCGGGAGTCGCAAGAAGCACCGGCGGAACGCCGGCCTTGTCGAGCTCGACAAGGCCGACGTCAAGCGTGTCAAGAGGCTCCTCGGTCGCTGACCGAGCCCGCCCCAGTCTTTTCAAGCACGAGGAGTATGTGAAGTGGCACGCGTCAAGAGGGCGGTCAACGCCCACAAGAAGCGCCGGGAGACCCTCGAACGGGCAGCCGGCTACCGCGGACAGCGCTCGCGGCTGTATCGCAAGGCCAAGGAGCAGGTCACCCACTCGCTGGTCTACAGCTACCGCGACCGTAAGGCTCGCAAGGGTGACTTCCGCCGGCTCTGGATCCAGCGGATCAACGCTGCCGCACGCGCCAACGGGATGACCTACAACCGGTTCATCCAGGGCCTGCGTGAGGCCGGGGTCGAAGTGGACCGCAAGATCCTCGCCGACCTCGCCGTCAACGACAACGCTGCTTTCGTGGCACTTGTCGAGGTCGCCCGCGCTGCCGTCCCCGCTCAGCCGAAATCGGCCCAGGCCGAGAAGACGTCTGCCTGATCCGGTAACGACCAAGAGGCACGTCGTGGCGAGCCAGCAGCCGATGACCGCGCGTTCGGTGCGCGTCAAGGCGGCCCGCAAGCTCACCAGGCGTGCCTCTCGCACCTCCGCTCGGATGTTCCTGGCCGAAGGACCGCAGGCGGTGCGCGAGGCGCTTGCCGTCGCCGACTGCGTGGTGGAGATCTTCGTATCCTCCGACGACGAGGACCGTCACCGCGACCTGTACGCCATCGCCCAGACTGCCCAGGTGCCGTGGCACCTCGCCCAGCCCGGCGGGCTGGCAACTCTCACCGACACGGTCAGCTCGCAGGGGGTCGTCGCGGTGTGCCGGGCCCTCGACGTGTCGCTCAGGGACGTCCTCGAGCCGCGGCCGCGACTGCTTGCCGTCTGCGTCGACGTCCGCGACCCGGGCAACGCCGGCAGCGTGATCCGCTGCGCTGACGCCGCGGGAGCAGATGCGGTCGTGCTGGCGGGGACGTCGGTGGACCCCTACAACGGCAAGGCTGTACGCGCCAGTGCCGGCTCGCTGTTCCACCTACCCATCGTCTGCGGGCCGTCGGTCGAGGTGACCGTGGCACGACTGCGCGCTGTTGGCCTCGCGGTGCTCGCGGCAGACGGTTCCGGTGGCCTCGACCTCGACCGCGTCGTCGACGACGGCACGCTGACAGCGCCGACCGCGTGGCTGTTCGGCAACGAGGCGCACGGCCTGGCCGTGGCCGACACCACGCTCGCCGACCACGTTGTGCGCGTCCCGATCTACGGGCGGGCCGAGAGTCTCAACCTCGCCGCCGCCGCAGCGGTGTGCCTCTACGCCTCCGCGCGCGCGCAGCGCGCCACCTGATCGGTAGATACTTTCCACCCACAGCACTACCGTGCGTGGTGACTCGACACAGCTCTAAGCGAGGGGTGGTCTCGGTGTCCTCGGACCGGTTGCTCGACGCGTTGCCAGACGGCGTCGTGATCGCCGGTGCGGACGGACTGGTCACCCACGCCAACAGGACGGCATTGCGACTGGTCGAGTACTCCGGGCCCCGGCCCTTCGGCCGACCGCTCCGGGACGTGATGGCGCTGCAGGACCTCGACGGCTTCGAATGGTTCGACTGTGTGCGCCCCTACACCGGCCTGTGTGTACGACGCCGCCTCGTCGAGTCGTCCTGGCACACCGCAAACGGCACCGAGGTGCTCGTCACGGGGTCCCTGCAGCGCCATACCCCAGCCGGCGGGGTCCACTCGGTAACGCTGGGTCTGCGTGACGGACGGTCCCGGGAGCGGGTCGACCTGGCCCGCTCCGACCTCGTCGCCACGGTCGCCCACGAGCTCCGGTCGCCGCTGACGGGCGTGAAGGGGTTCACGTCCACGTTGTTGTCGAAGTGGGACCGGTTCACCGATTCGCAGAAGCAGCTGATGCTGCGCACCGTCGACGCCGATGCGGATCGACTGACGCGGCTGATCGCGGAGCTGCTCGACGTGGCCCGGATCGACTCCGGCCGACTGTCGCTGCGCAAGGAGCCTGTCGACCTGGTCGATGCCGTACGCCGCCAGCTCGACCCGCTGTCCGCTCCGGGCGATCGGACGATCTCGTTGCACGGTGACGATTCGGCCGAGGTGTGGGTTGACCGCGACAAGTTCGCCCAGGTGGTGGCCAACCTCGTCGAGAACGGCATCAAGCACGGCGACGGCGACGTGGCCGTCACCGTGCTCGGTTCTGGAGACGGGGGCGCCGAACTCATCGTGGACGACCACGGCAACGGGATCGACGAGGCGATCCGGCCACGGATCTTCACAAAGTTCTGGAAGCACGGACGTGGCGGTGGCTCGGGGCTCGGGCTGTACATCGTCGGCGGTCTGGTGGCTGCCCACGGCGGCGCAGTGCGCGTGGAGGTCTCGCCGTCGGGCGGCGCCCGGATGCGGGTGATGCTGCCGGCCGCCCAACCTGCGGGGCTGGACTGATCCCACGTCACCCCTCCCGCCGCTGCGGGAATCTGCAGGCGACACGCCGACGAGGGACCGCAGGTTTCCCGCGTTCGCGGGTGAAGCGAGTCGGTCGGGAAGAAACCGATTCGCGGGGGCTCGGCCTCGCTTCCTAGACTTCGGGTGTCGCCCCCGTCGAAAGCGAGCTCATGTCAGGCCCGAACAAGGACT
>JACCVZ010000221.1 GCA_013697905.1 Nocardioidaceae bacterium | reverse complement strand
CGTCGAGGTCGAGGATCTCGGCGCCGTGCTGCTCGACCCTCGCCAACCGCTCGGAAACCCGGTCGACCGAGATCACCCGGTGCCCGGCATGCACGCCCATCCGGGCTGCCATGTCCCCGATCGGCCCGGCGCCCAGGACAAGAAGCGTGCCGCCGTCGGGGACGTCGGCGTACTGCAGGGCCTGCCAGGCGGTCGGCAGCACGTCTGACAGGAAGAGAAACCGATCATCGGACGGGCCCTCAGGCACCTTCACCGGGAGAAAGTCGGCAAACGGCACCCGCAGGTATTCCGCCTGGCCACCGGGCACCTGCCCATAGAGCTTGCTGTAGCCGAAGAGGCTGGCGCCGGTCCCGTGCTCGGCGTTCTGCGTGGTCTCGCACTGGCTGTACAACCTCTGTTCACACATCCAACATGAGCCGCAGCAGACGTTGAAGGGAACGACCACCCGGTCGCCCACCTTCAACTCCGTGACCGCGCTGCCCACCTCCTCCACCATGCCCATCGGCTCGTGTCCGACCACATCACCGGGCTCCATGAAGGGTGCCAAGGGCTCGTACAGGTGTAAGTCCGAGCCGCAGAGGCCAGTCGACGTCACTTTGATGATCGCGTCTGTCGGCTCCTCGAGGCGCGGGTCGGGCACCTCGATGACGCGCATGTCGCGCACCCCCTGCCAGGTCACTGCCTTCACTTCGGATCTCCTCAAAGTTGTTGGTCGGGTACGACGCAGAAAACCCCTGCCGCAACCGAGTTACGTCGAGCGGGATGCATGTCGAGCGCCTGCATCATGGCATCGGTGCCCTCCAGCCCAGGGCCACCGAACCATCCCTCGAGCTTCTGCGTCCCGTGACCGAAGAAGAAGAGCCCCCCCATCAGGACGCGTGCTGTCCATCTTGCAACGCTCATCTGAGCTCTCCTCGGGCTAGCGGCGCGCCCTTGGCTGGGCGAAACCCTGGTGCCCGTTGGCTCGCGTCTCACACCTTGCTGGGTCATCCCCACGCTGTCCACAACCCGACTGGCAGTCGGGCAAATGCGACAACTCCCAGGCATAACCGTCACGATTACGCAACACAGCGGGTCAGCCTCCTTGACTCCGTCCGAGAAGAGGACCACGTTGACCTAGCGACGCATATCTGTGCGCTGCGTGTCAGACGTCGAGGAGCCACAGCGCGTGAGCCTGCCGCTTGAGGTGGAGTCAGGCTCCAGCGGTGCCGACCAGGAGGCACTGCTCGTAGGTTCCGGCGGCGATATCGAAGGCCGCTCCCTCGGGCAGATCGCCTGGCGCCGACTCAAGCGTGACAAGGTCGCCCTGATAGGGGCAACCTTCCTCGTCTTCCTGGTGCTGGTCGCCATCTTTGCCCCGCTCATCGTCAGGCTGCTCGGCTCGCCGCCCGACCAGTTCCATCAGGACCTCATCGACACCGAAGGCGGCACGCTGCTGCCGATCGGCCAGCTCGGCGGAATGAGCTGGGACCACCTGATGGGCGTCGAGCCGGTCAACGGACGCGACATCTTCAGCCGGGTCGTCTACGGGTCGCGGATCTCGCTGCTGATCGCGTTCCTGGCCACGCTGCTGTCGGTCCTCATCGGCACCACGATGGGTGTCGTCGCCGGTTTCTTCGGGGGCTGGGTCGACGCGATCATCAGCCGGCTGATGGACATGTTCCTGGCCTTTCCGCTGCTGGTTTTCGCCATCGCCCTTGCCGGCGTGTTCCCCGACGCGGCCTTCGGACTCAGAGGCAATACGCTGCGGATCGTTTTGCTGGTCTTCATCATCGGCTTCTTCAACTGGCCCTACATCGGACGCATCGTCCGTGGACAGACCCTGTCTTTGCGGCATCGCGAATATGTAGACGCAGCCCGAAGCCTTGGCGCGCGTAGGCCCTACATTGTTGTCACAGAACTGCTACCCAACCTGTTGGCGCCGATCCTGGTGTACGCGACCCTGCTGATTCCGACGAACATACTTTTCGAGGCTGCGCTCTCCTTCCTCGGGGTCGGCATCCGACCACCCACGGCGACCTGGGGTGGCATGCTCTCGGACGCGGTGACTTTCTACACCAGCCCGCACTTCATGCTCTGGCCGGGACTGGCGATCTTCGCCACCGTCCTCGCCTTTAACCTGTTCGGGGACGGCTTGCGCGACGCCCTCGATCCCAGAACCCGCTGATTCACAACTGCAACACCCACCCGAGAGAAGGGGCGTAACACCGATGAGGAACAAGCGCTGGAGGGCCCTCGCAGCCCTTACTGCGGTTGCCGCACTCACCTTGAGTGCCTGCGGCGGCAACAGCGGCGAGGACGGTACCGGGGACAACGCTGCCGGCACGACCCCGAAGTTCAACGCCGCGCTGGACGAGGTCTACAACCCGTCCGACAAGAAGGGCGGCATCATCAAGATGGCGCACTCCAGCGACTGGGACACGCTGGACCCAGGTGAGACCTACTACGGCTTCTCCTGGAACTTCGCCCGTCTCTACGGCCGTTCGCTGCTGATGTTCCGCGCCGCACCTGGCGACGCGAGCAACGAGCTCGTCCCCGATCTCGCCGAGGACCTGGGCAAGCCCACAGATGGTGGCAAGACCTGGACCTACAAGATCCGCAAGGGTGTGAGGTTCCAGGATGGCACCGAGGTCACCGCCGCCGACGTCAAGTACGCCGTCCTGCGCTCGACCGACAAGGAGACCTTCCCCAACGGTCCGGCCTACTTCGAACAGTTCCTCGACCTGCCGGAGGGCTACGAGGGTCCGTACAAGACTCCGGACCTCGACACCGACTCGGCGATCGAGACGCCCGATGACTACACGATCATCTTCCATCTCAAGCAAGCGTTCTCCGGCTTCGACTACCTGGCGCAGCTGACCCAGACCATGCCGGTTCCGGCTGACAAGGACACCGGCGCGGAGTACCGCAACGAGATCGTCTCGTCGGGTCCGTACATGTTCGACAACTTGGAGCCCGGCAAGCACTTCACGATGGTTCGCAACCCCGAGTGGGACCAGGCGACCGACCCGAACCGCAAGGCGCTGCCGGACGGCTATGACGTGTCACTCAACGTCAACGCCGATGACATCGACCAGCGCCTCCAGTCAGGCGACCTGCAGGTCGACCTCGTCGGTGCGGGTGTCCAGCCCGCGGCGCTGAGCCAGGTGCTCTCCGACCCGGCGAAGAAGGACATGGTCGACAACCCGACGATCGCGCGTCTTTGGTACACCTCGATCAACCCGACGGTGCCTCCACTCGACAACATCGACTGTCGCAAGGCGATCATGTACGCCATGGACCACAAGTCCTACCAGACCGCCTTTGGCGGCGAGTTCGCCGGCGGTGAGCTCGCGACGACCATCTTGCCTCCGCAGATCCCGGGCTATGAGAAGTTCGACGTCTACCCGGCCGGCGAGACCGGCGATCTCGACAAAGCCAAAGCCGCTCTGGCGGACTGTGGGCAGCCGGACGGCTTCGACACCAGCATGGCGTTCCGATCGGACCGTCCTAAGGAAGAGGCGACGGCTGAGGCGTTCCAGCAGGCCCTGAAGCGCGTCGGGATCAACCTGACGCTCAAGGGCTACCCGACTGACACGTACTTCTCCGAGCAGTGCGGCCTACCGCCCTTCGTGGTCAAGAACGACTTGGGGCTGTGCACCAACGGTTGGGGTGCCGACTGGAACGACGGGTTCGGTTTCTTGTCGCAGATCGTCGACAGCCGGGTGATCCGGGAGACCGGTGGTTCGTCGAACACCAGTGTCAGGATCCCCGAGGTCGACCAGATGCTCGACGCTGCCCTGCTCGAGCTGGACGACTCCGCGCGTGAGGCTGATTGGACGGCCATCGACAAGCGGGTCATGGAGGAGGCCGTGATCTATCCGGGTGTCGACGCCAAGAGCGTGCTTATCCGGGGTCAGGGACTGACGAACGTGTTCGTCAACAACTCCTACGGCATGTACGACTACATGGAGATGGGCGTGGAGTGACAGGCCCAGCCTCAAGCTCGGGCTGACGGGGCTCGTCCAAAGGTGCCCGGTCGGGGATTTCGACCCCGACCGGGCACCACTGCCGGAGAAACCAAGTGATCACATACCTCATCAGGCGACTCATCGCGGCCGTGGCGCTGCTGTTCGTCGTCAGCGTCATCACCTTCTCGATCTTCTACCTGGTCCCTCGTCTGGCCGGGGCGTCGGCCGAGTCGCTGGCGACCCGGTACGTCGGGCGGGCGGCCACCGCGGACACCGTCAAGCTGACCGCGGAACGGCTCGGCTTCAACGACCCGATCTACATCCAGTACGCCAACTGGGCGAAGGGCATCGTCGTCGGTGACGAGTTCGACA
>JACCVZ010000219.1 GCA_013697905.1 Nocardioidaceae bacterium | reverse complement strand
GGCCGCGTCCAGATGGGCCGCACGAAGGATCGACTCGACTTCGACCGGGAGGTCGAGGATGGCTGGGCGATATTCGTGCCCGCCGGCACGTGGCACAACGTCACTAACATCGGTGACGAGACCCTCCAGCTCTATGCCGTCTACGCACCGGTGCACCACGCGCCGGGCAAGATCCACGCCACGGCCGCCGACGCGGAGCGCGACGAGGACTCAGGCAACGACGAGCCGCCAAGCTGGTCAGTCCAGCCTCCCCAACCGCCGTCGGACGAGCACGTCTGAACAGCGAGGGCGTGCTCGCCGCGTCAATGTCGACGTCGTTGCAGCCGTGACCGTTGACGCGGCTACTAGACACTTCCCTGGAGGATCGGTGTCTGGCCAGACTCGGTCCCAGGTGCCCGGCGGAACGCTTTCTCGCGACTCCCACCCGTCTGCGGGTGTGGCTCTCTATCGGGCTGCGGACCGTCAGGCACCGTGACGAGGCGTGGCTCCAGAGGGGTCGATCCACCCACTGCGCGCCATACAGGTACGGCCCTGCGGCCCGCCAACCACGCGCAACCATCGCGAAGCCACCCTCGTCCGAGGTCAGCTCACGCGACAGGAACAGCAGGTGCAGCGCGAAGGTCAGCACGCAGGCCAGCGTGACCGACCCGCGTGCGTCCACGTACGTCCAGTTCGGCCGGCTCAGGGGGCCGAGGAGCCCACCACCTCCCGCCGCGCGTGAGCCCGAAGATCGCGTGCAGGACGCGCTGCTCGCAGCTGCCGGCGGGGTCCTCCCGACGCGCCCGATGAGGGCCGGGTCGGAGTGCGGACGGGGATTCACGCGACGAACGCTACGGACGCTACGGACGCTACGGACGAAGCCACGATGAAGGTCGGCTGGCGAATCGGTGCGGTGGATGACCTTCATCGAGCTTTCACGTTGCGTTCCTAGCCTCAGGTGTGGGCAGACCGCGATGGCGCCCCTGACCCGAGGACACTCCATGCGAACCCTGGCCGAAACCACACCTGAGCGGGTGCTGATCGTGTCCGCCTCGGTCGGCGCAGGGCACGACGGCGCCGCGCACGAGCTCGCACACCGACTCCGCGAACGAGGCGCGGTCGTCGAGGTGTGCGACTTCCTCGACGCGTTGCCGCGCTGGCTCCGCTTCACGGTCCGCGAGGGATACACCCGGACCGTGAACCACACGCCCTGGTTCTACGACTGGCTGTACACAGCGATGGAGAAGCCGGGCCTGGTCCAACGCATCGGCCTGTTCGTGTGTTGGCTCGCCCAGCCGCAGGTGCTGCGCTGGTGCCGCACCACCAACGCCGTCGTCTCCACCTATCCGCTCGCCAGCCAGACCGTCGCACAGCTCGTCCGCAAGGGTCGCGTCGCCGTGCCCACCACCACCTACCTCACCGACCCGTCGGTGCACTCCCTGTGGATCAGCAAGGACATCGGCCGCCACCTCACCACCCTGTCCGCGACCGCGCAGATCGCCGAACGGCTGTACCGGGTGCCGATGACCGTCGCCGGTCCTCTGGTCCCAGAGCGGTTCACCGTCCCCATCTCGCCGATCCGCAGGGCCGAGATCAGGAACGAGCTCGGGGTGGAAGCGGGTCGCCCCCTAGCTCTGGTCGTCACCGGGTCGCTGGGACTCGGCCGGGTCGAGGAGACCGTGGACGCGATCATGGCCACCGGGGTCGCGACACCGTTGGTGTTGTGCGGCCGCAACGACCGGCTGCGCCGCGACCTGTCGCAGCGACCCGGTGTCATCGCGCTTGGATGGCGCGACGACGTCCAGGACCTCATGCGCATCGCTGAGGTGATGGTGCACAACGCCGGGGGCATGTCGTTCTCGGAGTCCCTCGTCGCCGGGTTGCCGGCCGTCACGTTCAAGTGCATCCCCGGCCACGGACGCGCGAACGGAGAGGTCCTCGCCCACGCCGGCGTCGCCCCCCTCGCCGACACCGTCGATGAACTCGCGCGGGCCCTGAAGACCCAGCTTCAACCCAGCGCCACGATGGTGCTTCAGGAGACCGTCGAAGCAGCAGCCGAGGACGCGACCCAGGTGGTGCTTGGCGATCTGCGCGCCCGATCGGCCGCCGCACGTCTTCGCGCCACCAATGCTCGGACGCGACAGGTCTCGGTACATCGCCGAGTCAGCGCAGTCAGCGCAGCCGCCCTGGTCGCCGTCACCTCGTTCGCCGCCACCGAAGGGGTAGCCGCCGCCACCCGTCACGGCTTCGGTGTGGCACAGATGCCAGCGAACTCGGTGGCACTGGTCGTCGCCCCCGACGCCCTTACACCCCTGGGGCACCGCACCCGCCAGCTGGCGGCCGCCCACGCCGCGGTCCTCGTGCCCGACCGGCTGACCTCCCATGACACCAGGGCTGCGCGGGAGCTCGCAGCGGCCGGTGTCCCGCTGCTCGCCCAGGGGTGCTCACCAGCAACCCTGATCTCGCACTCCACGACACAAGAGTGCGGCGCGACGCGGATGCTCACCGCGGCCGGGGTCCAGACCTCACCCATCGTGCTCTCGGACGGCGTCGTCGAAGCTCCCGAGCTTGTCGTCGCACGCAGAGACAGGACGAGGATCGTCATCGGCGAGACAGCCGGCCAGCGGCGTTTACCCACCACCGGCGAGCCGTCACAGACGAGACTCTCAGGGGTCTGGGTGGTGCGTCAACGTCCTGAACAGACGTCACGAGCCCTGCTCGCCGCCGTCGATCGGCAGGCCCGCCAGGCGACATCCGCCGGTCTCAGACTTCGACCGGTGACCGACGCCCGGACCCAGCGATGACCCGCCGTACGCCCCTCGGCCCAGTTGCATCCGGCGCCTCCACTCGCCACGCTGGCTCTGCCGCCTCGGGCGTCGGTCTCGCGCTCGCCGCTGGCCTGGCCGCGAACGTGGCCCCGTCGCTGGCGCGGCTGCCCTCGGTCCGCACACGCTTTCCCCACCTCAACGGTGACGGTCACCCCGGACGAGTCGCCCTCACCTTCGACGACGGACCCGACCCCGCCAGCACGCCGCAGTTCCTCGCCTGCCTGGAACGCCTGGAGGTGCAGGCGACGTTCTTCCTCCTCGGCGTCATGGTCCAACAAGCGCCGGCCCTCGCCCGAGAACTCGTCGCCCAGGGTCACGAAGTAGCCGTCCACGGGTGGGACCACCGCAATCTCGCGTTGCGCGGACCGTCCTCGACACGGCGGCAGATCGAAAATGGTGCCGCCATCGTCGCCGAAGAGGCCGGGCAGACACCGACCTGGTGGCGACCGCCGTACGGCGTCCTCACCACGGCAGGGCTGCTCAGTGCACGTCACGCCGGGCTGACACCTGTGCTGTGGGGCAGCTGGGGTCGAGACTGGAGGGAAACCGCCACCGCGTCAACTGTGACCGCCGACGTCGCGGCCGGGTTCCACCCGGGGAGCACGGTCCTGCTGCACGACAGCAGCTGCACAGCCACACCAGGCTCCTGGCGCTCCGCGCTTGCGGCGCTACCAAACCTCGTTCACCGGTGGCGCAACGACGGGCTCACCGTCGGACCCCTGCGCGACCACGAGCTCCGGGCATGACTCTTGCGGTCGGGCTCGCGGTGCTCGCGGCGCTGCTCTTCGGTACCGGCACCGCACTTCAGGCGCACGCAGCTGCGGGTCGCCGACCCCGGACCCGGCCTGGAGAGCGGCCTGGAAGCCGCCGCCGAACCGCGGCCGGAACCTGGCCAGAGACCGGGGCCGGTTCCGTGGTGCACCTACGGTCCCTAGCCACGGTGATGGCTCGTCCGCTGTGGCTGGCCGGCACCTTCCTGGACTGGCTCGGCGCGCTCACCCACATCGCCGCCCTCCACTTCGGTCCGCTGACACTCGTCCAACCCCTGTCGCTGGCCGCGATCGTCTTCGCAGTCCCAGCCGAGGCCATCTTGTCCCGCCGCCGCCCCAGCAGACGGCAAATGGCGGCCGCCACCCAGACCGCCCTCGGGCTGGTCCTGCTCGCGGTCTGGTTGGGTCGCGACCTCCACAGCAGCCACGTCGCGACGGTCACCTCCAGCACAGGTGTGGCGGTGGCGGTGCTTGGCATCGGCGCCCTGGTGCTCTGTGCGGCGCGCAACCGCAGCCACCGACTCCAGGCGCTGCTGCTCGGTGCGGCGGCCGGGTCGGCCTACGGCTTATCGGATGCGTTGGCACGGGCCGTTCAGGTTCCTGCCATGACCGAGTTCAGCAGCCTCGTCGAGCTCCTGGCCGCGGCAACCGCCCTCATCGCTGGAGGAATCGGGCTGCTGCTCACCCAGGCGGCGCTGCAGAAGAGCCGGCTCTCCGCCTCCATGCCGGCCCAGGACCTCCTGGCGCTGCTGGTCAGCATTGCCGTGGGCGCGACGCTGCTCGGAGACGTTCCGCCGCTCACGAGCACGCTGGTGGTGGGCACGCTCTTCGCCCTGGTGCTCACCGGGCTCGGGATCCTGCAGCTCAGCCGGACCTTCGACAGTCAGCCCCCCGGGCCTGCCGCGCCGGGCGCGGACGCCCGCGACTCCCGCGACACCCCTGCGCTGCCCGGTGGCGCTGGCGTGGCGTCGGCGATGCTGCACCGCCTCGAGGACACGAGTGGCGTCCGGCAGAGTGGTGTACGGCTCACGGTGGGCGTGTCGTCTTAAATGGCGACGGCCACCGCGTGATCCTTCGAGTGATCTCTGACAACCGACTCGAAGAATGACACAACGATGACCGTGTCGACCAGTATCACCTTGCCCGTCTGCTCGAGGAACGGCTTGCCCAGGCGAGCCCTGACCTGCTGCGGCAGATGCTGCAGGGCTTTGTCAACATCTTGCTCGGTGCGGTGTTTGACAAGAAGACGGGCCGATCGATGGTTCGAGGAGTCGGTGCGGCAAGCTCAGCAGCTGCCCGGTATCAAGCTCAAGGACGTCGAGGTCGGCACCCTCCGGGCGATCGATGCTC
>JACCVZ010000205.1 GCA_013697905.1 Nocardioidaceae bacterium | reverse complement strand
CCAAGACCCAGCCGTACGCCGACATCGCCTACGGGTGGGCGATGGAAGACACCACCGGCTTCGCCAAACTGCTCGCCGACCCGTCGACCGGCCAGCTGCTGGGGGCCCACATCATCGGCCCGCAGGCCTCGAGCCTGATCCAACCGGTCATCCAGGCGATGAGCTTCGGCCTGCCGGTCGCTGAGATGGCCCGAGGGCAGTACTGGATTCACCCGGCCATGCCCGAGGTCATCGAGAACGCCCTCCTCGGGCTGCCGCTCGACTGAGCAGGGCGACACTCGTGCCCAGCCGGTGGTGCACCGGCGGCCCCCCTCCCCCCCGGCCGCCGAGATGCCGACCGGCAGCCTCCGGCGTAACGTGCCCTGCGTTGCCTACGAGAGGACCCGCCGTGAGCTCACACCCCCGGACCATTCCGGCCCTACCGGCGTCCTCCGACGCGAGCCGATCGAAGACATCGAGGGTGACTTCGTCTCGGATTCCGACTCCGAGTCCGGGCTAACCAAGTCCCTCGGCCTCTGGCAGCTGACCGCGATCGGCGTCGGCGGCATCATCGGCGCGGGAATCTTCAGCCTGGCCGGAACCGTCGCCAGCGCCGCCAAGGGCGGCCAGGGCGTGGGCCCGGCGGTCGTCCTCTCGTTTCCTGGTCGCCGGCGTCGCCAGCGCCGCCGCGGCCTTGTCGTACGCCGAGTTCGCCGGCCTCATCCCGCGGGCCGGCTCGGCGTACACCTACGGCTACACGGTGCTCGGCGAGCTCGTCGGCTGGTGCATCGGCTGGGACCTGCTGCTCGAGTACACCGCCATCGTCGCTGTGGTCGCCATCGGCATCTCCGGCTACTTCAGCTACCTTCTCGAACAGCTCAGCGTCACCCTGCCGAACTGGATGCTGGGAGCGCCTGAGTCGGGAGACGGCCACCGGGTCGATCTCTCGCCGCAGTCTTGTGCCTCCTGATCGCGTTCCTGCTCAACCAGGGCATGAAGAACGCGGCTCGCTTCGAAACAGTCGTGGTCGGGATCAA
Organism: Nocardioidaceae bacterium; assembly: GCA_013697905.1. Classification (GTDB taxonomy): domain Bacteria; phylum Actinomycetota; class Actinomycetes; order Propionibacteriales; family Nocardioidaceae; genus JACDHG01. The sequence goes on along the minus strand of JACCVZ010000205.1, from coordinate 1,215 downwards.
GGTTGCCGTCGTGCTCCTGGTCATCGCGGTCGGCGTCTTCCACATCAAGACTGGCAACTTCTCGCCGTTCGCGCCGGCTGGTTTCGGCGGAGCCATGACGGGCGCGGCGACCGTCTTCTTCGCGGTGTTCGGCTACGACGCCATGAGCACCGCGGCCGAGGAGTCGAAGGACGCCCAACGACACATGCCGAAGGCGTTCCTCTACTCACTGGCGATCTCAATGGTGCTGTATGTGCTGGCATGCCTCGTGCTTACCGGGATCCAGGACTACGGCTCCATCAGCCCCACGTCCGGTTTCTCGTCCGCGTTCTCTTCGATCGGCCTGGACGGACTCGGGAGCATCGTCGCGATCGGCGCGATCATCGGCATCTTGACGGTCATGTTCACGTTCATGCTCGGCGTCACCCGGGTCTGGTTCTCGATGAGCCGCGACGGGTTGCTGCCCGCCTGGTTCGCCAAGACCCACCCGACCAAGAAGGTGCCTACCCGGGTGACGTGGATCGTCGGCGTCGCCTCTGCACTGCTGGCCGGTTTTCTCCCGATCGCAGAGGCCGCCGAGCTGACCAACATCGGAATCCTGCTTGCCTTTGTCGTGGTGTGCGTCGCAGTCATCGTGCTGCGCTACAAGCAGCCTGACCTGCCGCGGACGTTCAAGACCCCGGGGATGCCCGTCGTTCCGCTGATCGGAGTCGGGTTCTCCTTGTGGCTGATCACGTTCCTGGCCCCAGAGACCTGGGTCCGGTTCGCCGTCTGGTTCGTGATCGGGCTGCTGGTGTACTTCGGCTACTCCTACCGCCACTCGAAGCTCAGCGAGTCGGCATGAGGACAGCCGATCTCAAAACGGTCGCTTGCGCCTCAGTGCAAGATCGGCCTCGGATCGGTAGTCTGCCAACGGACGTCTGTCGGGAACCCTAGACGCCCGTCCCACCGTGAGGCGCAAACTCAGGAGGAACACCGCGATGTCAGGAGTCGAACTCGGTCGCATCACGACCGACATCCCGTCCAGAATGGACCGGCTGCCTTGGGCCCGCTGGCACTGGCTGATCGTCATCGGTCTTGGCGCTGTGTGGATCCTCGACGGCCTCGAGGTGACCATTGTCGGTTCGATGTCCGCAGCCTTGGAGCCCGAGGGCACCGGACTCGGTCTGTCCGCCTTCGATGTCGGGCTCGCAGGCGCTGTCTACGTCGCAGGCGCGTGTATCGGTGCGCTCTTCT
>JACCVZ010000195.1 GCA_013697905.1 Nocardioidaceae bacterium | reverse complement strand
GGTTGGTCCACAGTGGTCACGCCACCCGACGCCACCCAGGCGGCGTAGCCGCCGTCGAGGACCCGGACAGCCGCGTGGCCGAAGTACCGCAAGAGCCACCAGACGCGTGCCGCGGAGGTCGAGTCGGCGCCGTCATAGCACACGACGAGGGAGTCCTTGTGTATGCCGCACCGTCGCATCGCCTGCTGGAACTCGCCCGACGACGGCAGCGGGTGCCTGCCGTGCTCGTCCGCGGGGCGGGCAAGGTCGGTCTCCAGGTCGACGAAGTGCGCTGCCGGTAGATGGCCGGCGTCATACTCAGCTCGGCCGTGCGGGCCGCCCAGCCGCCATCGAACATCGAGCACGACCAATGCCGGCTCGTCGAGGCAGGCTGCCAGCTCGCCCACCGAGATCAACGCAAGCACAAGCGCGAGCCTCCCGCAGCGGGCCCGCGCATGTCCACCACTCGCTGGTCGATCAGGTCCACCATGGGGGGCCTCGTGTAGGTGGCATGATGTCGCCCCGTGGCAGAGCTTCAGCTTTTCACCGGCACGATGGACTCTGGGAAGTCGACTCTCGCCCTTCAGACGAGCCACAACCACGCGGCGCGGGGGCGGATCGGCCGGATCTTCACGAGCCAGGACCGGGCCGGGACCGCCACGCTCTCGAGCCGGCTGGATCTGAGCGTCGATGCCATCGAGGTCGACGACACCTTCAATTTCTGGCACTACGTCGTGGACTCGCTGACGAGCGGTGGACGCATCGACTACCTCATCTGCGACGAGGCACAGTTCTATACCCCTGACCAGGTCGACCAGCTTGCCCGGCTCGTGGACGACCTCCAGATCGACGTGTTCGCGTTCGGGATCATGACCGACTTCCGGACCCGACTCTTCCCTGGCTCCGCCCGGATGGTCGAGCTGGCGGACCGGGTCCATCCCCCGCAAGTGGAAGCCTTGTGCTGGTGCGGCAAGCGGGCCACCCACAACGCGAGGACCGAGAACGGCGAGATGGTGACCGAGGGCGAGGTCATCGTGGTGGGCGACGTCGAGCGGGCCGACGAGCCGCCCGAGGTCGGGTACGAAGTGCTGTGTCGGCTCCACCACCGCCGCCGGATGACGGCCGCCCGCGCGCACGCCGCCGCGCTGTCGCCGGACGTGCTTCCCTTCGGCTAGCGGGCGTTCAACCCTCCGAGGACGGTCCGATATAGCCGACACCGCGACGTCGGCGCCTGTCCACGCGGCGGCGGTGCTCATGGGCGTCAGCCAGGGTCGTCTTGCCGGTCCCAGGTCGTCCCGCGAGCACAAGGAGAAGCGGCTGGTCCACCTGTGCAGGCTATCTGCCGACCGCCTCCGGACGCCGGCCGAGGCTCCACCCACCCGAGATCGTCGGTGGTCGCCGGGTTTGGCGGTGGAGCCTACGAGGGTTCGCCTCGGGGTCAGCAGGCGTCGACGAGCAGCGGAACGAGCATCTCGTCATCGGTGAGAGACCCGTGCAGGCCCACCAGCTCTGCCTCGCGCGGGAACCGCTCGGTGGACACGATCGCGATGTCTTGGGCGCAGGCGACCATCGCGTCACCGAACCTCGGCCTGACCTCGGTGTCGACCGAGCCGAACCAGCCCTCGGCGATCGCCTCGTCGCGGGTGACCACCCAGGCAAGGTCTCCCAGGCGCTCACGCCAGCGCTGCACCACCTCGTCGACGGCCCCGCCGTCGCAGTACAGATGGCGGAACCGCGCCTCGCCTCCGAACAGGCTGACACCGTCGAGCAGCTCTGGCTCCTCGTCGACATCGATGCGGTCCTCGACCTCGATGTCGACCATCCCGTGGTCGGCGGTGACCACCAGCACCGTCTCGCTGGGCAGCGCCTCCCGCAGCCGCAGCGCGAACAGGTCGACCATGGCCAGCTGGTGCCGCCAGGCCCACGACGTGCACCCGCGACGATGCCCGGTGGCGTCCAGCTCACCTTCGTAGACGTATGTCAGCGAGTTCGGCGCGGACGACGCGAGCACTGCCCCCGAGATGCGTTCGCCGATCGTGTCAGCACCCACGAAGGTGGCGCCTCGCTGGCTCGCCACGGACAGTCCCGAGCCCTCGAAGGCTCGCTTGCTCACGGTCGTGGTGGTCACTCCGGCGGCCGCTGCCCGCCCGAAGACGGTGTCGTGCACCTGCCACTCGCGCGGATCGATGTCGGCGTCCCAGCGCAGCGCATCGATCAACCGATTGGTGCCGGGGATCCGGGACGTGAAACCGACCACTCCGTGGGCTCCTGGGGGCAACCCGGTGCCGAGACTGGTCAGGCTTGTCGCGGTCGTCGAGGGGACGCCACTGGTAATGGGCGACGCCTTCGCCGCCAGCGCGTTGAGGTACGGCGCCTCGTCGGGATGGTCACGTAACAAGTTCCAGCCGAGGCCGTCGATGAGGAACACGACGTACGACGACGCGGCAGGCAGGTCGAGCGGGTTCTGCCACCCCGGCGTACCCAACGCTGCGACGGCAGCGGGCAGCACGTCGCCCAGAGACCGCGAAAAGTAGCGCGGCAGGACTGCACGCGGCGAAAACCCGGTCAACGGCCGACAGTGGCTTCGCTCAGCGCGCGCGAGAAGTCGAGCAAAGACGCGACGGCATCGGCGCCGTCGGCACTCGCGCTGATCCGAACAGCGAAGTCCTCGGCGGTGAGGAGACCGCTGTAACCGTGGTCGGCGGTGCACTCGGGGTCACTGCACGCCGCCGGTTCGAGGTCGACTCGCTGCACCGCCCCCCAGCCGACCGTCAGGACAGCCTCGGCAACGGCCGGCTCGCCTCGGGCCACGGACTCGGCCGGGTTCGCGACCATCCGCGTCACCGAAACGCTGCCGATCCGGCTCAGCGGCACGGCCTCGGTCGAGGTCGAGGCGTACGGCGCCGGCAGCAGGTCGTCGGGCGGGTGCTCGTCGGTGTGGGTCAGCAGCACCCGAGTCGGAGTGAGCACGAGCACGGTCACATGCCGGCGTACCTCGTCGCGGTCGAACGTCGGCTCGTGGTGGATGACGTAGCTCCACACCGGCTCTCCTGCCAGCGCCGACTCGACGGCCTCGGCCACCACTGCGGGGTAGTAGCCGACCCGGTCGATCGCGGCAAGCAAGGCATCTGCCCGGTCCTCTGCTCGGTGCTGCACAGTGGAGTCACGCATGGCGCCATCCTCGCATGGCTACATCGGTGACGGACCGACCGCGTCGCTGCCGACCGTGTCGGCGAGGCGCCGGGCGGGCGAGTCGGTGCGCACGTCGGTCAGCGCGTGCACCCGGCCGCTGGCACGGAGCACCCGGCAACCCTGGGCACCGGCAAGGACCAGACCGAGGTCGAGCCGTTCCACGTCAGGAAGGTCGTCCTTCAGCTGAGCCAACCGGGCGATGACCTGCTCGATGTCGGCGACGTCGATCGCCTCCGATCCGCGATAACCGAAGAACAGCGGCGCCGCGCGCACGTCGCGCACCAGGTCGGCAGCGTCCGCGTCGGTGAGCGGGGGGATCCGGTAGGACACGTCTCCCAGCAGCTCCGACGGCGGGCCGGCCATCCCGAACGACACGATCGGTCCGAAGAGGGCATCCTCCAGACTGCCGATCGAGACCGGGATGCCGGGCGGCGCCATCGGCTGAACCACGAAGTCGGCGTGCTGCGGATCGTCGATGAGCTCGTTGAGGTTGTGCCAGGCCGTCGCCATGTCATCGAGATCGTCGATCGCGCGCCACACGTGCGAGAGGTCCGGTCGCTGACGCAGCCGGTTCGCGGTTGCCTTGAGCACGACGTCCCAACCGAACGACTGAGCCGCCTCGACCGCCTCATCCAGGGAGGTGACGCGCACCAACGGCTCCCAGTAGACGCCGTAGCAGGCCAGCAGCTGCCGCAGGTCGTCGTCGGCCAACTCGGCGCCGTCGGGAGACGCCAGCACGAGCCGCTGCACGAGGCCGCGCGCAGCCGGCCGGCGGATGTCTTCGAACACGGGCATGGCGCCTTGCGGACGGTGCACCCACTGGGCGTACGTCACGGCGCGGGCGAGTGCGCGGACGGCGGCCTCGGGTGCGGCGTACGACGGCACCGACCCACGGCCCGCCGTACCCGCGAGGTCGGGCACCCGCAGCAGCTCCGGGATCCCCTCCGCTCCGAGAAAGGTGGACACGAGCGGCTTGTCGGACTGCTCGCCGACCGCGGCGAGCACGTCGGCCACCTGCTCGCTCGACGAGTCCAGCACCGGGATGAACACCGCCACCACGGCGTCGACGTTGGGGTTGTCGATCGCTGCGTCCAGGGCCTGCTCGAAGTCGTCCGGCCGGGCTTCGGCGCCGAGCGACACCGACTGCTCGACCACGAGGCCGGCGGCCGAGGCAGAGTCGGACGCCAGCAGTCCGAGCGCGTCGGAGTTGCCGACCACGGCGACCCGAGGCCCTAACGGAAGCGGCTGGTGGGCCAGTAGCTGGGCCACGTCGAACATCTCGTCGAGCGACTCGACCTGGATGACGCCCGCCTGCCGGAACATGGCGTCGACAGCCGCCTGTGGGGCCCGGGTCGACCGGACCGCGTGCCCGACTGGCACACCCTGAGTCGTCCGCCCGGACTTCACCGCAACGACCGGCTTGGCACGACCAACACGGCGGGCGATCCGCGAGAACTTGCGGGGGTTACCGATCGACTCGAGGTAGAGCAGGATCACCTCTGTGGCGTCGTCCTCCTCCCAGTACTGGAGCAGGTCGTTGCCGGAGACGTCGGCCCGGTTTCCGGCCGAGACGAACGTCGAGAGACCCAGGCCTCGCCGCGCGACCGTCTCCAGGATCGCCACCCCGAGGGCTCCGGACTGGCTGAAGAAGCCGACCCGACCGCGTGGCGGCATCACCGGCGACAGCGACGCGTTCAGTGACACGTCGGTGGCGGTGTTGATGACGCCGAGGCAGTTCGGCCCGACGAGGCGCAGCCCGTAGGCCCGGGTGAGGCTGACGAGGCGGCCCTGCCGGCGGCGGCCCTCTTCCCCGGTCTCGGCGAACCCGCTCGAGATCACCACCAGCCCGTGCACCCGCTTGGTTGCGCAGTCGAGCACGACGCCCTCGACCGCGTCGGCCGGCACCGCCACGAGCGCGAGGTCCACGTCGCCAGGAATCTCGAGCACGCTCTTGTACGCCGGCAACCCGGCGACCGCGTCGGCCGCCGGGTTCACGACGTACACCCGTCCGGTGTAGTCCCCGAGCACCAGGTTGCGCACCAGCGTGCTGCCGATCGTGTCCTGTCGACGGCTCGCCCCAATGATGGCTACGCTGCGCGCCTCGAAGAAGCGCTCCATCGAACGTGCCTCGGCACGGTGCTCGCGTGAGCCCATCACCCCGAGCGAGGTGTCGGTGGCAGCGATCGGGAAACCGAGCCGCACCACGCCTTCCTCGAAGCGACGGTCCACGTGGTAGCCGGCATCGCGAAAGGTGTGAATCATCCTGATGTTGTCGGGCAGCACTTCGGCGACGAACGCGACGATGCCGCGCTCGCGACCAGCCTGGGCGAGGTGCTCGAGCAGCAACTGCGCGACGCCGCGGCCCTGCTGCGCATCCTCGACGAGGAACGCCACCTCGGCCTCGTCGGTGTCGAGCTTGTCGTAGCGCCCGACGGCGATCATCTGCTGGCCGACCGTCATGACGAACGCCACCCGCTCGTGGTGGTCCACGGTGGTGAACCGCTCGACATCACGGTCGGACAGGGTGGGGTACGGCGCGAAGAAGCGCAGGTACTTCGACTCCGGCGACACCCGGCTGTAGAACTCGACAAGCATCTCGGCGTCGCTGGGTCGGATCGGTCGTAGTCGGGCGGCGCTCCCGTCCAGCAGCAGTACGTCGGCCTCCCAGTGGGAGGGGTAGTGGCCCGGGTAGTCGGCGGGAAGGGCGACGGGTTGGTCGCTGCTGGTCACGCGGGTGAATCTATCCCGTCTTGCCGTAGCTGCCGAGACTGGCAAGACTGCCCGACGTACCCCTGTCCTGCCAGCCGCCCATCTGGAGCCGAGATGACCCACGAGACCCCCCTAACCGAGGCGACTCGGGTGTTCCGACAGGCACGGGACTTCCTGCTGGTGCATCGGGAGGACTACGGCACGGCATACCGGGACTTCCGCTGGCCGGCGCTCGATGAGTTCAACTACGCGACCGACTGGGTCGACGTCCTCGCGGCCGAGCAGCCCCAGGCGACCGCGCTGTGGATCGTCGAGGAGGACGGCTCGGAGACGAAGCTGACATTCGCCGAGGTGGTGGATCTGTCGCGGCGGTTCGCCGGCTTCCTGCGCCTCCAGGGCATCGAGCCTGGGCACCGGGTGCTCCTGCTGCTGGGCAACGTCGCTCCGCTGTGGGTCGCCATGCTCGCGTGCATCCGGCTCGGCGCGGTGATGATCCCCGCGACGACGCTGCTGTCGGCGAGCGACCTCGCGGACCGGCTGCAGCGGGGACAGGTCCGCGCCGTGATCGCAGGCGCGGCCGACACCGACAAGTTCGGCTCTGACACGGAACCTCTGGTCCGGGTCAGTGTCGGCGCCGCCGACGGCTGGCTGGCATACGACGACGCCGTCGCCGACGACGTCGATCCGGTGGTCGGCGGCGGCACTCGGGCCGACGACACGCTGCTGCTGTACTTCACCTCCGGAACGACGGCGCGACCGAAGCTGGTCGAGCACACCCACACGTCCTACCCCATCGGGCACCTATCGACGATGTACTGGATCGGGCTCCAGCCTGGCGACCTGCACCTGAACGTGTCGTCGCCCGGTTGGGCCAAACACGCGTGGTCGTGCTTCTTCGCGCCATGGAACGCCGGCGCCACCATCGTCATCTACAACTTCGTCCGCTTCGACGCGAGCGCTCTGCTCGACGTGCTCCAACGGGTCGGCGTGACGACGTTCTGCGCACCGCCGACTGTCTGGCGGATGATCACGCAGGCGCCGCTGGACGGTCACCGGCTCGCGCTCCGGGAGGTCGTCGGTGCCGGCGAGCCGCTTAACCCTGAGGTGATCGAGCAGATCCGTCGCGGCTGGAGACTCACGGTTCGCGACGGCTTCGGGCAGACCGAGACGACGGCCCAGGTCGGCAACCCGCCCGGCCAACCACTGAAGGTCGGCTCGATGGGCCGCCCACTGCCCGGATACACCGTGGCACTGGTCGATCCGGTCACCGGCGAGGTGGGCAGCGACGGCGAGATCTGCCTCGAGCTCGGCCGCCGACCGCTCGGCCTGATGCGCGGGTACCACGACGACCCCGAGCAGACAGGCGAGGCGATGCGGGAGGGTTTCTACCACACTGGCGACGTCGCCTCGCTCGATGAGGACGGGTTCGTCACGTACGTCGGGCGGTCCGATGACGTGTTCAAGGCCAGCGACTACCGGATCAGCCCGTTCGAGCTGGAGAACGTTCTCATCGAGCACCCGGCAGTGGCCGAGGCGGCGGTCGTCCCATCGCCGGACCCGGTTCGGCTGGCAGTCCCGAAGGCGTTCGTGACGCTGGCCGCCGGCCATGCTCCGACCGCCGAGACAGCCCGCGACATCCTGCGCTTCGCCCGCGAGCGCCTGGCTCCGTACAAACGCATCCGCCGGATCGAGTTCGCCGAGCTGCCGAAGACGATCTCGGGCAAGATCCGCCGGGTCGAGCTGCGCACCGGCGAAGAGGAGGCCGCGGCGTCGGGATCGCGGGCGGATGCGTCGTTCACCGAGGACGACTTCCCCGACCTGACGTCCTGATCACAGCCGACCTGGTCAACAGCGTGGTGCTACTCCCCCGTCGCCCCGTCAATGAGCTCCCGGACGATGTCGAGGTGTCCGACGTGGCGGGCGTACTCCTGCAGCAGGTGGAAGAGCACCCTCTCCAGGGTCGCCGGCTCGGCACCGTCCCAGCGCTCTCCCGGCCGGCCCACGTCGTGGAGGTGATGGGACTCGATCACGGCTCGTGAGCGGGCTGCCTGAGCCTTCAACGCGTCGACCAAGTCAGCCGCGGACTCGTCCGGCCCGACGTACCATCGGCCGTCGCGTTCGTCACCCCACGGCTCCCCTACGTCACGACCCTCGAAACCCCACTCCAGCCAGCGCAGCTCGACGTACGTCAGATGCTTCACCAGCTCCCCAGGTGTCCATCCCGAGGGCAGCCGGTTGGTGGCGAGGGCCTCCTCAGACAGCCCGTGCAGCTTGTCGAGTAGCACCGACCGGAAGTAGTCGAGGTAGCCGAGGAACACCTCGGCACGGGAGCCGATGGGTTCGGTGGGCTCGGGGAACGGCAGGCTCATGTCGGCTGAGTATGCCGCCTGCCGCCTCCAGTTTGGGGTACTTCGGACGTGCCCGGGGCCAGCGAAGTACCCCCAACCGCTGGTTGCCAACAGGCAGCCAGGCGAGCCAGGGCGAGCCTCTGCCGGGGCCGGGACCGGCTCCGACACAATGAGGCGATCCCCCACTCAGGAGACTCGACTCAGACCGATGGCCCGACGTACGACGACCGCCCCACCTGACGACTTCGACGAGCACATCGTCGACATCGACGTGCGTGACGAGATGCGCACGAGCTATCTCGAGTACGCATACTCGGTCATCTACTCCCGCGCCCTTCCGGACGCCCGCGACGGACTCAAGCCGGTGCAGCGTCGCATCCTCTACACCATGAGCGACATGGGTGTGCGCCCCGACCGTGGCCATGTCAAGAGTGCCCGGGTCGTCGGTGAGGTGATGGGTCGCCTGCATCCGCATGGCGACGGCGCGATCTACGACGCCCTGGTCCGGATGGTGCAGCCCTGGTCGATGCGGCTGCCGCTCATCGACGGGCACGGGAACTTCGGTTCACCTGATGACCCGCCTGCCGCCATGCGCTACTCGGAGTGTCGGATGGCTGCCGCGGCACTCCCGATGACCGCCGGCATCGACGAGGACACGGTCGACTTCAAGCCCAACTACGACAGCCGCGAGCTCGAGCCGGTCGTGCTCCCGGCGGCGTTCCCCAACCTGCTCGTCAACGGCGCCTCGGGCATTGCTGTGGGGATGGCGACAAACCTTGCCCCTCACAACCTCATCGAGGCGGTGCAGGCGCTTCGTCACCTGGTCACCCACCCGGGCGCCAGCCTCGACGACCTCATGCGCTTCATCCCGGGGCCGGACCTGCCGACCGGTGGCAAGATCGTCGGTCTCGACGGGATCCGAGAGGCCTACGAGTCAGGGCGTGGTTCCTTTCGCATGCGCGCCAGCGCCCGCATCGAGAACGTCACGGCCCGTCGCAGGGGCATCATCGTCACCGAGCTGCCCTACAACGTCGGGCCGGAGCGGGTGATCGAGCGCATCAAGGTGCTGGTCCAGACCAAGAAGCTGCACGGCATCGCCGATGTCAAAGACCTGACCGACCGGGCCAAGGGGCTGCAGCTCGTCATCGAGATCAAGAACGGGTTCCATCCCGAGGCGATCCTCGAGCAGCTGTTCAGGCAGACGCCGATGGAAGACTCCTTCGGCATCAACGCAGTCGCGCTCGTCGACGGGCAGCCCCGAACCCTCGGCCTCAAGGAGATCCTCGAGGTCTACCTGCTGCACAGGTTCGACGTCGTACGCCGGCGCACCGCGTTCCGGCGCTCAAAAGCCCAGGACCGGCTGCACCTCGTCGAGGGACTCCTCGTCGCGATCCTCGACATCGACGAGGTCATCCAGCTCATCCGCTCGAGCGACAACACAGAGCAGGCACGTAGGCGCCTCATCGACGTGTTCGAGCTGAGCGAGATCCAGGCGACGTACATCCTCGACATGCCGCTGCGTCGTCTCACCAAGTTCTCCAAGCTCGAGCTCGACGCAGAGAAGGCGGAGCTGGAGCAGGCGATCGAGCAGCTGACCGCCGTCCTGGCCGACGACGCCCGGTTGCGTGAGGTCGTCAGTGACGAGCTCACCGACGTGGCAAGAGAGCACGGCACTGCGCGCCGCACCGTCCTGCTGGAGTCAGCCGGGCAGCCCGTCGCGTCCGTCGTCCCGCTCGAGGTGGCCGACGACCCATGTGTGGTGCTGCTGTCCTCGACGGGCCTGCTGGCGCGCACGGTCGGTGCCGAGCCGTTCGGCGGCGGTGGAGACCGCGCCAAGCACGATGCGATGCTCGCGCTGGCTCGTACCACTGCCCGAGGCACCGTTGGCCTAATCACGTCGGCTGGTCGACTTGTCAGGCTCGACGTGCTCGACCTGCCGGCGCTACCGCCGCCGGCCAACGCCCCCAATCTGCAGGGCGGCGCGCCGCTGAGCGAGTTCGTCGTCCTCGACCCGG
>JACCVZ010000159.1 GCA_013697905.1 Nocardioidaceae bacterium | reverse complement strand
GGTCACCGATATGGAAACGCTCGAGGGCAGCGCTCGCGCACTCGTCGACGTCGCGAGGCTCGGCGCCCCGGGCACGCAGCGCGACGGCGACGTTCTCACTGGCACTGAGGATCGGCACCAGACCATAGACCTGCAGCACGAACGCCACCTGCGGCCTGGGGTCGCCGTCCCCCTGCCACATCGGCGTGCCGTCGTACGTCGCCGTCCCGTGGTTCGGCGAAAGCAGGCCGCCCGCCACCGACAGCAACGAGGTCTTGCCCGAGCCGGACGGGCCTGACACCGCGGTGACGACACCTGATTCGAACGTCAGCGTCATCGGGCGCAGGATCTGCTTGCCGCCGACGGCGAGATCAATGTCGTCGAGCACAAGATCGGAGCTCATTTCGGGTCGCTGCACATGCTCGTCGCGCCTCGTGGCGGAGGCGTCATCGCGGCTCCTGCTGCGAGGTGACGCCACCTGGTCGGCTGAGGAGCAGCGTGTCGATGTCTTCGGGCTCGATCCGCACGAGCGTCCCGGGTGGCCACTGCTCACCCAGGTGCGCCGGCAGGTGCAGGACGCCGTCGGCGCCAATGACGACGTATTCGGCGCCGTCGCGCCCCTCGGAACCGACGCGGCCACCCTTCATCGTGATGGTCCGTGGAAACGTGTCAGCCACCTCCGGCTGGTGCGTCACGACGACGATGGTCGTGCCGAGCTCGTCTCCCAGCCCATGTATCAGCTCGATCATGTGGTCGCGGTCGTCGTGGCTGAGCTGGCTGGTCGGCTCGTCCGCGAGCAGCAGCTGCGGCGACGAGCTGACCGCGCAAGCCAGCGCGAGCCGTTGCTGCTGTCCGCCGGACATGGTGCGGACGACCTGGTCAGTGGTATCCGTCAATCCCACTCGGGCCAGCAGCGCGGAGTCATCCAGCCCGACCCGCCCATTGGCGGGCCCCGAGACGCGGGCAAACGCGAGGTTCTGGCGTGCGGTGGCATAAGGCAACAAGTTGCGGCTCGCCCCTTGCAGCATCGTGCTCACGCGCTGCGCACGCACCTTGGTGAGCGCTCGCTCGCTCAACCGCGAGATCTCCTCACCACCCAAGAAGATCTTGCCTGCCGAGGGGCGCTGGATGCCGCCGAACAACGTCAGCAGCGTCGACTTGCCCGACCCCGACGGCCCGAGGAACGCGACCCGCTCCCCGGCCACGATGTCGAGGTCGACACCCTGCAATGCCACCACGTCGTGTCCCTCGAAGGTGCGGTACAGGTGGACGACGCCGCGGCAGGTGATGCTCAGGCCACGCTCGGCCCGGTCATCGACCGACCCGCTGCGAGGCTGGACCTCCTCGATCGCCTGCCCGCGCACGGTCCACCCCGTTTCTGTCGCGTAGCCGTCAACCCTCCGAGACAACCGGGTCGGCTCGGTCGGCACAACAGCCGATGCCGGGTCGTTAACCGCTTGTGGACCTGAAGACGACCTCAGTCAGGCTGCTCCGCTGTCTCACGCAAGTGTTGGCAGTCCACGAACAACCGGCCCGCGGACACGGCAAACGTCGGGCTGGATCAGAGCTCGTGGCTCACCGAGCGCCGCAAGCCGGACCGTTGCACCACACGCTGGATGGTCAGATCGCGTACGTCGGGCGAGCCGACGTACCGGATGTCCCGAAGCCCCTGCTCCTGCGCGGCGGACTCGAAGACGAAGTGGCCGAAGTCCAACATGCGACCGAGCAGGGGCTTCTCGACGGTGATGTCCAGGATCCGGGAGATCGGCATGGTGGCGAGTCGCCGAGACATCACCCCGCGGGTCCGGAAGACCCGCATGTTCGTGATGACGAAGCGGTCCATGTGCTCGGTGAGTCCCAACCAGAACGCGTGCACACCGAAGCCGAGGCAGAGCAGCAGCGGAAGCCAGCCGATCTGCACGGAGCTGACGAGGAAGGCGGTGAAGAGGCTCGCGGCTGCGACTGCCTCCAGGGCGGCACGCCAGAACGCCATCCAGTGGTGGCGGACCTCGTCGATGACGATCTCGCCCTCGTCGATGAGCAGGTGGACCTCGATCTGCGGGTCGGCGAACGTACGCCGCAGCCAACCGGCCATGGCGACGCCTAGCTCGCGAGGGTCGACAAGAAGCGCATCAGCTGTTCGAAGCCGTTAGCGACGGCCTCGCCCGCACCCTTGATCGCATGCGCGGCGTTCTCTGGCTGGGACAGCAGGTAGAAGACAGCGAACGCGAGAACGAGGAAGGTGATGCTCTTCTTCGCGACATCGGTCATCGGTCCTCCTCGTTGTCTCGGCTGCAGCACCGGGCTAGCACTCGGCTGGATGCGCACCGAAGCAGGACCTGGCACGAGATCCTGTCGTGTCTTGTGTAGCAAATGAGGACAGTGTGACAGATGAGGCGCGCCGCGCGCGATGGCCGGTCCAGAACTTCCCCGCCTTGACGGCGGTGCCGTCTCGCCCGCGGCTGGGGGCCGGCACACCGACGCTCAGAGGGCGGCGATGATCACGTCTGCGGCGGTGTAGGGGTCGTTGGTGCCTGCCACGACGGCGGCCGCCAGCGAGTCGATGTCACCATGTCCGTGCACGTCTTCGAACCGCTGCCGCAGCGCTGTTACCGCGATCGCCTCGATCTCCTCACGCGCCCGTCGTTGGCGCCGCCGTGCCAGTTCGCCGGACTCCTCGAGCATCTCGCGGTGCTCGTCGATCGCCGCGACGAGGTCGGCCATCCCCTGACCGGTGTGCGCCACCGTCTTCACGATCGGTGGCCGCCACTCGCCCTGCCTCGCGCCTAGGCTCAGCACCGAGCGGAGGTCGCGGACCACCTGGTCGGCGCCGTCACGGTCGGCCTTGTTGACGACGTACACGTCGCCGATCTCGAGGATGCCGGCTTTGGCCGCCTGGATTCCGTCGCCCATGCCGGGCGCCAGCAGGACCAACGTGGTGTCGGCCAGACCGGCGACCTCGACCTCGGACTGGCCGACCCCGACCGTCTCCACGATGACCACGTCACACCCAGCAGCGTCGAGCACGCGCAGCGCCTGGGGTGTCGCCCAGGCCAACCCCCCGAGATGGCCGCGCGCAGCCATCGACCGGATGTAGACACCGGGGTCGACCGCGTGGTCCTGCATCCGTACCCGATCACCGAGCAGGGCACCACCGGAGAACGGCGACGTCGGATCGACCGCGAGGACGCCCACCCGCTTGCCATCCGCCCGCAGCGCCGTGACGAGAGACGAAGTGGAGGTCGACT
>JACCVZ010000148.1 GCA_013697905.1 Nocardioidaceae bacterium | reverse complement strand
GTGCAGGCATCGCCTGCCGCGACCGTGAAGTCCGGTTCGCGGTAGGTGATCCAAGGCGACGAGGACTGATCGGCGTCGACGGGGCCGGCGGCCAGCCCCAGGCCGGTGAACGCAAAGGCGGTGACCGCAGCAAGTGTGCTGAGCTTGCGCATGGACGAACTCTCCTAACCAGTAAGTCTGCTTCTAACAGTTAGTAGGGCATCACACGTGCAGGTAACGATTCAAGGCCCAAATGACGGGCCGCATGTTGCTGAAGCGGCAGAGCCGCGGATGTCCCTGTCAGGGTTGAAGCCTCAGTACGCGTACGGGTACTGCGTCCAGTCCGGCGCGCGCTTCTCGAGGAAGGAGTCGCGACCCTCGGCGCCCTCATCGGTCCCGTACGCCAGTCGGGTGGCCTCACCGGCGAACATCTGCTGCCCGACAAGACCGTCGTCGATCAGATTGAAGGCGTACTTGAGCATCCGCTGCGCTGTCGGCGACTTCCCGTTAATCCTGCGAGCCCACTCCAGTGCGGTCTGCTCGAGCTCGGCGTGTGGCACGACGGCGTTGACCATTCCCATCCGGTGAGCGGCATCGGCGTCGTACTCCTGGCCAAGGAAAAAGATCTCACGCGCGAACTTCTGGCCGACCTGCCGAGCAAGGTACGCCGACCCGAAGCCGCCGTCGAAAGACGCCACGTCGGCGTCGGTCTGCTTGAAGCGCGCCCGCTCGGCGGACGCCAACGTGAGGTCACACACGACGTGCAGACTGTGGCCACCGCCGGCCGCCCAACCGGGCACGACACAGATCACCACCTTGGGCATGAACCGGATCAACCGCTGGCACTCGAGAATGTGCAGCCTGCCCAAGCGCGACGGGTCGACCGTGTCGGCAGTCTCGCCCTCGGCGTACTGGTATCCCGCTCTGCCGCGGATGCGCTGGTCACCGCCCGAGCAGAACGCCCACCCTCCGTCCTTCGGCGACGGTCCGTTGCCGGTGAGCAGCACACATCCGACGTCGGGTGACATCCGGGCATGCTCCAGGCAGCGGTGCAGCTCGTCGACGGTGTGCGGGCGGAACGCGTTGCGCACTTCGGGACGGTCGAACGCGATCCGCACGGTGCCCTGGTCGACCGCCCGGTGGTAGGTGACGTCGGTCAGCTCGTCAAAGCCGTCCACCTCCACCCACGCGTGCGGGTCGAAGATCTCGGACACCTCTGCTTGCGCCATGCCGCCGACCCTAGCGCCGCATTCACCGACTGAGACGAAGCCCCATCACCCGCGTCTGCGGGTTCAGCTCGCCAAGCTTCGTCCACCCGCGGGACAGGTAGAGCCGGACCGCTGGAGAGTCTGAGCTGTCGGTGCCGAGGAGAGCCCTGTCTGGGGTGACGCCGTCGAGGAGCCTGTCATGCAGCCGCACGCCGATGCCTCGTCGCCGATGGCAGGCGAGGACCGCGAGCTCGACGAACTCGAAGTGGCCACCGACCCAGCGGTCGGCGACACGGCTGGGCAGTGCGGAAACGACGAGGTCCGACCAGTACTGCCCGCGTTCGCCGACGTAACCCCAAGCGAATCCGACGAGCCCGCCGTCGTCGTGGGCGACGCTCAAGCGGAAACCCTCCCGGGCGCGATGTCGGTCATACATGTTGGTGCGCCAGTCGGACGGGTCTGGCTGGTCGCCGAAGACCGCGTCGTACACCTGGTAGACCTCGGCGGCGTGTTCGCCGGCGCGCTGCGGACCCCAAAGGTCGACCGCGATCACGCGACCACGGACCCCCCGCGTGCGGCGACCGCCTCCTGCCGCCGGACGGCTCGACGCCCCAGCAGCAGGTAGGTGAGGAACGGCAGCACGAGCGCGACCATCACGCCGAGGTTGGCATACGTCCACGGCCCCTCCAGCTTGGGCCCGAGGCCGAACGGTTCGAGCAAGTAACCCTGCCAGCCGAACCCCGCCGCCTCGGGCGGGAAGCCATCGGCGGCGGTGCTGACGACCAGTCCCCAGCCGATGACGGTCGAGACGACCATCGAGCCGAGCGCAGCCGGGTTGACCGCGCCGTAACGCCCCCGGGCGTCGAGCAGGTCGGCGTCGTCGTAGTCGCGGCGCCGAAGCAGCAGGTCGGCGAGGAAGACGCCGCACCACGCCGCGATCGGCACGGCGAGGGTGACCAGGAACGCGAAGAACGGCGTGAGGAAGTCGCCCGCGAACCAGACGATGTAGATGGTGCCGACCACCATGATGACGCCGTCGAGTGCGGCCGCCGCCCAACGCGGCGCCGGCAGACCCAGCGTCAGCAAAGTGAGCCCCGAGGAATAGATGTCGAGCAGTGCGCCCGACACCAGCCCGGCCACTGCGACGACGGCGAAGGGCAGCAGGAACCAGTCGGGCAGCGCCGGGGTGAGAGCACCGATCGGGTCCGCTGCCAGCGCAGACGACAGCTTGGGGTCGGAGCCCGCCAGCAGGACGCCGTACGCCACCAGCACGACCAGCGGGGCACTGCCGCCGAACGTCGTCCACCCCACGACACCTGGGCTGGAGGCCCTTCGTGGCAGGTAGCGGGAGTAGTCGGCGGCGGAGTTGACCCAGCTGATCCCGAACCCGGACACCACCACCACGAACGAGCCGAAAACGGCCTTGCTGTTGCCGGTCGGCAGGTCGCCCAGGGCGGAACCCGAAATCTCGTCGACGGTTAGCGCGATGTAGCCGACCGTCACCACGACCATCAGGATGGTCAACCACTTCTGCAGCCGCATCACCATGTCGAAGCCGAGCACACCGCCGCCGACGATGATTGCAGCTACGACCACGAAGGCGACGATCTTCGTGGTGTCGCCGTCGCTCCACCCCAACCGACCAAAGACCGTCGCGGTCGCGAACGTCGCGAGCGCCACCAGCGCAGTCTCGTAGCCGACCAGGATCAGGTATGACACCAAGGTCGGCACCGAGTTGCCGCGGACGCCGAACGCCGCCCGCGACAGCACCATTGTGGGAGCGGAGCCGCGGCGACCCGCAAGCGACACCAGACCGACCAGCAGGGACGACAAGACGACGCCGACGACGCCGGCACCGACCGCCTGCCAGCCGTTGTTGCCGAAGCCGAGCACGAACGAGCCGTAGGAGACGCCGAACACCGAGATGTTGGCGGCGCACTTTTTATATAAGAGGTCGCGCGGGTGGCCCTTGCGCTCGGCCTCCGAGATGACGTTGATCCCGTTCCTCTCGACAGACAGTGCGCTCGATGCGCCGCTTGTCGTCGTGGACGATGAACTGCCGATGCTCATGACTGCCCTTCCAGCTGCCCGATGATCTCCGCGAGCGCGGGACCCAGTGCCCGCGCTGATTGTCTCGCTATCTCGACGACTTGGCTCGGATCGACGCCCATGTCGAGCCCTTCGGTGACGGTCACCATGGAGAGCGCCAGCAGCTCC
>JACCVZ010000131.1 GCA_013697905.1 Nocardioidaceae bacterium | reverse complement strand
CCGGACGCATGACGACCTGTCCTCGGCTCAGCTCCTGCGCCGTCGCAGCACGACGGCACCGGCAGCGAGGACGACGACTGCGAGCAGCGCGACGATCACGGTCGTCGTGCCGCCCGACCCGTCGTCGGCGTTGTCGCTCGAGCCCGCGTTGTCGCTGGAGCCGGTGGAGGAGGCACCGTCGCTGGCGGCCGAGTCGGCGTCGCCCGCGGGCGTGGTGGCCTCGTCGCCGGGAAGAGCAAGCGTGACCGGCTCGTCGGTCGGGGGTTCTTGGACGTCGGTGAGCTGGTCGCCGCAGCCCTTCGAGGGGTAGTCGTCGATGCCGCAGATGAGACCACCGCTGCCGGTGCGCACGGCTGCGACGGTCTGCAGAGCTTGTTGGGCGGTGAAGCCATCGTCGGCCACGGCGCATACTCCGCGAGGCGCCGGTGCCTGGTCACCTTCCTCGGCGTCTGCCTCACTGCCGTAGTCGAGCACGAACGCGATCCGCTTCTCACCGTCGCCGGCCTTCTCGCTCCCACAGATCGCGTCGAAGTCGCCGTCCGCGCGCGGCAGCCTCGGGTCCTTGACGACCAACGCCCAGCGGAATCCGTAGACGTCACCGTCCGCCGGCAGCTGCTTGGTGTCGTTCGCGCCGACCTGCATGTAGTCCCAGGCGGACGGCTTCTCGTTCCACATGTAGTACCCCCAGTAGGTGTAACCCTTGGCGAGCGTCGCATGCTGGGGGAGACCGTCGATTGCGCCGGTCGATGTGCCGAGCGCGGACGCCGGTCCGGCTGGGCCGGCCAGGAGGAACGTGCCCGCCATCAGGGTCACGACGATCGTGCGCAGGGTGGCCATCTGAGGAGCCTTTCGGTGGGGGTCCGCAGACGTCCCCGGACCCCTCAGCCCCACTTTCCGCGGGCCTCGCTGTCCGGCTCCGTTCCGCACACCTCGACGGTTGCTGTGGAGCCGCGCCCCGAGCAGGTTTTCCGGCTGGCGACGCGACGAGGTGTCGCACGCTTCACGGTTGCGGGTCAGCGCCGGAGTTTCACCGGCTTACCCTGCCTCGGGTCAAGCTGCGTGCCACGGTGTCATGGCGCGCGGGGCAAGTCAAAGGGCTCGGTGGTCGGTTTCGTGTCTCGGGAGGGTGAAGAGGAACGAGGCGGGACACTAGGCTCGACCTGCGGCGCCGAGATGGTGACCTGCGCCTGGAATCGAACGAGAGGAAGCGGCGAGATGCATCCCCGTGGCCCGCAGACCCCGATGCCCGCCCTGCCGAACGTCCACCGCTACATGACGACCCCTTTCAAGGAGCAACCGATGGCCTGGACCTGGCGGATCGAGACCAGTGAGGGCGACCCCGTTGCGCTGGAGTCGGGGGTGCCCGCGTTCACGTCGCAGAGCGACGCCGAGTCGTGGCTGGGCGAGGTGTGGCGCGAGCTCGCCGATGAGGGTGCCGGGCAGGCGACCCTGCTCGAGCACGACCGCGTCGTCTACGGCCCGATGTCGTTGGCGGCCGAGTAGCCCCTCCGCAAATCCGATTCGTCCGACTGAGCGCGCACATGGTGTGCCTCAACCAGTCGGACGAATCGGAGGTACGCCGGGATCGGGCCCGAAAGTCAGGTGGGGCGCTGCTCCGGTGACGTCGTCAAGCCAGGTTCACGCTCGACCACCGGGTCCAGGGCGTCGTCGATCGCCTTCAAGACGTCATCGTCGAGCTTGTGTCCGGCCGCAAAGACGTTCTCGCTCACCTGTTCCGGCCGCGACGCTCCGATGATCGCCGACGAGATCGCCGGGTTGGTGAGCACCCAGGCGATCGCGAGCTGCGCCATCGACAGGCCGACCTCAGAGGCGATCGGCGCCAGCTGCTGGACCCGGGTGAGGATGTCGTCGTTGAGGCGGTCGCGGATCGAGGAGCCAGCCTCCTTGTCGGCCGCCCGCGAGCTCGCCGGCGGCTGGTCACCCGGCAGGTACTTGCCGGTGAGGACGCCTTGCGCGATCGGTGACCAGACCACCTGCCCGATCCCAAGCTCGGCGCAGGTAGGAATGACTTCAGCTTCGATGATGCGCCAGAGCATGTTGTACTGCGGCTGGTTGGATACAAACGGGATCCTCAGCTCGCGGGCCAGCGCGTGCCCGGCGCGGATCTGTTCGGCCGTCCACTCTGACACTCCGATATAGAGCGCCTTGCCTGCGTGCACGACGTCGGCGAACGCCTCCATGGTTTCCTCGAGTGGCGTCAGCTGGTCGTACCGATGCGCCTGCAAGAGGTCGAGATGGTCGGTCTTGAGGCGCGTCAGGCTGCTGTTGACCGACTCGTGGATGTGCTTGCGCGACAACCCGGAGTCGTTCGGGCCGCCCGGACCTGTCGGCCAGTACACCTTGGTGAGGATCTCGACCGACTCGCGCCGAACGCCCTCCAGCGCTCGACCCAGTACAGACTCGGCTTTGGTGTTCGCATAGGCATCGGCGGTGTCGAAAGTCGTGATGCCGTCGTCGAGAGCCTGCCGGACGCAGGCGCGAGCTTGCGCTTCCTCGATCTGTGAGCCGTGAGTCAGCCAGTTGCCGTAACTGATCTCGCTGACCTTGAGACCGGATGAGCCGAGGTGTCTGAAGTCCATGACCCGACCCTACGGGCGGACCCAACTGCGGACGGGGAGCGCGCAGCTCAAATGCTTTCGCCAGCCTTCACCTGCGGCTTGGGAAGCCGGAGGCGGCGCATCTGCCACGAACGCAGCAACGTGTACATGGTGTTGCCCTTGACCGCGTCTTCGCCGAACTTCTTGCGAAGGGCGCTCTTGCTCCCCCGCACCATGCGGACCGCGTCAAGGATCATCAGCGCTATCACGGCAAGGAACGCGCTTGAGCTGAACCGCTGCGCCCACTCCTGGTTGACGTAAACCAAGAGGAAGATCACGAAGAAGATCGGAAGCATGAACTCGCCGATAGTGCGGTGACCGTCGACGTAATTGCGCAGGAACCGCCTGACCGGACCTTGGTCGCGGGCAGGAAGGTAGCTGTCGTCACCGGTCCCCGCCAGGGCGGCGCGTTGTGCCAGCTTGGACTCCCGCGACTTCTCGCGACGTTGTGCGCTGACCTCCTTGCGGGTGCGCGGCGGAGCGATCCGCTTCTTGCGGGCGGCTTCGGCCTCTTTGCGACTCGGCGTTGGCCGACCTTTCCCGCTCGGCCGGGCGACCTGGTCGGTCGTCGCCGGTCCTGTCTCTGCTTTACGTCGACCAAACACGAAGGGTGCTCTCGCTCCTGAGACCGGTGTTGCGCCCGCTCCGGGCACTCGCTGTTGGGCGCAGCCTACCTGGCTCGAGCAGCGCCGTAGCCAGCCAGGAGAGCGGCCCGTAGGGTTGACGTCGTACGGCGAATCGACCGTGCGCCGCAGCAAGGAGAAGGGGTAGGCCGACTCGATGAGCAGCGTCATGAAGCGAATCGCCTTGATCTTCCGGTCCAAGGCCAACACGGCACTCGACGCCGCAGAGGACCCACGCGAGACGTTGGACTACAGCTACACCAAACAGCAGGAGCTGTTGCGCAAAGTACGCCGAGGTCTGGCCGACGTCGCCACCAGCCGCAAGCGGCTCGAGCTTCAGATGCAGCAGCTCGACCAGCAGTCCGGCAAACTCCAGCAGCAGGCCCAGCAGGCACTGTCCGCTGGACGCGAGGACTTGGCTCGTGAGGCACTGACCCGGCGATCCGCGTTGCAGCAGCAAGGGGCCGACCTTGCCACCCAGCACGGCAACCTGCTGGCCGAGGAGGAGAGGCTGACAACCGCGTCGCAGCGTCTCCAAGCCAAGGTCGAGGCGTTCCGTACCAAGAAAGAGACCCTCAAGGCCACCTACACCGCGGCCGAGGCGCAGACCAAGATCAACGAGGCCTTCTCCGGGGTGTCGGAGGAGATGGGTGACGTCGGCATGGCCGTGGAGCGGGCCGAGGACAAGACCGCGCAGATGCAGGCGCGCGCCAGCGCCGTCGACGAGCTGATCGCCTCCGGCGCGCTCGAAGACCATTCGACGGGCGGCAAGGACGACATCACCCGCGAGCTCGAGCAGATGTCCTCGACCAATGAGGTCGAGGTCGAGCTCGCCCGGATGCGAGGCCAGGTGGAGGGCGGGTCCGCCCCCGCCCAGATCGAAGGGCAGACGGCACCGTCGAGCCAGGAGGACAAGGCATGATCATCCGTATCCTCAGTGAGGGCCAGTTCGAGCTTGGCGACGAGCACCTCGCTGTGCTCAACGAGCTCGACGATAAGCTCGAGGCCGCGATCGAGGCGGGTGACGAGGCCAACTTCGGGTCCGCTCTCGGCGCCCTGCTCGACCGGGTCCGCGAGCTCGGCGCTCCGGTGGCGCTCGATGCGCTGGTGCCTTCGCAGCTGTTGCTGCCGCACACCTCGGCCAGCCTGGCCGAGGTGCGCGACCTGCTCAGCGGGGACGGTCTCATCCCGGGCTGAGCCGGTGCCTACCTCCGATTCGTCCGGTCAGCCCAGGCTGGCTTCCTCCGCGTCCAGTCGGACGAATCGGGAGGAACAAACGGCGGGTGTCAGGCGTCGTACTGGGTAGCATCCTTCACCAAGAAATGAGGCGCTGACTCGATGGCACGAACCCGATTCCGCAGCGACGCAGGGCTGGTCGCCCGTATGTCGACGGTCATGCTGCTGCTGGGTGCCCTCTACGTCTCGGTCTTCGTTGGGCTGGCGCTCTTCACGAACCTCTCCGGGCCGTTCGTCCTGTTCCTGGCCGCAGCATTCGGTCTAGGGCAGTGGTACTTCTCTGACAAGCTGTCGATGAAGGCCATGCGCGCCCGTGAGGTCAGCCCCAACGAGGCGCCCGAGCTGCACGGGATGATCGACCGGCTGTGCGTGCTCGCCGACATGCCCAAGCCGCGGGTGGCGATCTCCGACACCGACATCCCCAACGCGTTCGCGACCGGTCGCAGCCCCAGCCACTCGGTCGTCTGCGTGACGACGGGGATCATGCGCCGGCTCGACCGGGAAGAGCTCGAAGGGGTGCTCGCGCACGAGCTCTCGCACGTCGCCCACCGCGACGTGACGGTGATGACGGTCGCCGGATTCCTCGGCGTCGCGGCCGGTCTGGTGATGCGGTGGGGCATGTACTTCGGCGGCGGGCGGCGCGACAACAACGCGCTGCCGTTCCTCGTCATCTGGCTGGGCAGCATCCTCGTCTACTTCATCTCCTTCGTGCTGACTCGTGTGCTCAGCCGCTACCGCGAGCTGTCGGCCGACCGGTCCGGTGCCTACCTGACCGGGCAGCCATCGGCGCTGGCGTCGGCGCTGACCAAGATCTCCGGCGACATGGCGCGCATCCCGACCCGTGACCTGCGCCAGGTCGAGGGTGCCAGCGCGTTGCTGTTCGCCCCGGCGATCAACAAGAAGTCGCTCAGCGCGCTGTTCGCGACGCATCCGCCGCTGGAGCAGCGGTTGGAGCAGCTCGCCAAGATCTCGGGCGACCTGTCCCGCCCCACCGGCTGACCGCACCGGCTGATCGCACCAACTGACCCCAACCAGCTGACGTGAGCCACGCGCTCGAACGCCGGACGCGACGACCAAACGTGTAAGGATCGGGTGTGGGCTTCCTCAAGAACGTGTTCGGCGGTCGCAGTGACCCGCCGAAGGCCAACCTCGACAATCTGTTTGCGGTGCCCGGCGCCGCTATCACCCTGGAGGCTGCGGCGGGATTCAAGCCCACCGGAGTCGCATCGGTGTGCTATCGCGCCGCCGAGGGCGGAGCGTTCGCCACCACCCAAGACGACGTCCAGCAGCTTCTCGACTCCGATGGAGGACCGAAGGTCGAGCGGTCCACCGACAGCTTCGGTTTCACCTGGCTCGTCTGCCGGCGCGACCCGAGCGAGGTGTCGGAGCTGGTCACCGAGGTGCACGCCGTCAACTCCTCGCTGGAGAACGCCGGCTTCGGGCCCAGCCTGTTGTGCTCGGTGGTGGGATTTCATGACGCCGCGGGGCGTCGGCTCGCGTTGGTCTACCTGTACAAGCAGGGGACCTTCTACCCGTTCGCCCCCCAGGACGGCGACCGCCGCGACAACGCGCTCGAGATCCAGGCACGCGGCGTACTCACCGACGACCTCCCCGTCGAGGCCGAGCTCGGTCGGTGGATGGCCCTCTGGGGAGCCCCCGGCCTCTAAGCGCGGTCGTTCCTGCCCCCCGCACGGCGTTTGCCATGTGAACAAACCAGCTGGCTTGTGCGCAAGACAAACGTGCCGTGGGCGCAGCGCATCTGCCACGTTGACTTGTCAGGCGTGGCCGCCGACAACGCGGGCGCCGGGAGACGAGCGGTCAGCGGGAGAGGGCCGACGCCTTCCACTGACTCTTCTGGATGCGGTAGAAGACGTGCTCGCGTAGCGGGCCGTCGGGCACCGACGTGTGATCCGCGGTCGCCACGTGCACGAGGCCGAGCCGCATCATGACGGCTCGCGACAAGGTGTTAGTCGCGGCGGTGAGCGACCACACCTCAGGCAGCGCAAGCCGCCCGAACGCGACGAAGAGAGCCACGCGGCCGGCCTCGGTCGCATATCCCTGGCCCCAGGCCCTCCGAGCGAGCCGCCAGCCGACCTCCCAACCACCCTCGCCTGGAACTCCCTCGGGCATCGGATTGAGCCCAGTGAAACCGAGGAAGTCGCCTGTGTCACGCAGCTCGAGCGCCCAGAGGCCAACGCCGTACTGCTCGAACCGCGACTCCATGCGCCGCACGAACGCGTCGCTGGCCTCTCGGGTCATCGGTGCTGGGAAGTAGCGCATCACTTCGGGGTCGGCGTTCATCGCCGCGAACGGCTCGCGGTCATCGTCTCGCCAGCGACGCAGCAGCAACCGTTCGGTCTGCACCACGAAGTCGTCGGCACTCACAGGAAGTGGCCGGAGGGCAGGTACGCCGGCGGAGGCGCCATCGCGCGCAGCGCAAGGTAGCCGCGGTTGTGCAGCTCGAGCCCGGCCCGCAGGCCGATGTCGACGGCCCAGCCGTGCGCTGACGTCAGGTGATGGAAGTCGATGGGCACCGTGGGATCGCTCCGAGCGAGCGCAGCCCACAGCACGTACTCCGCCGCGGCGACGTCGGTGGCAGCCAACAGGTATGGCCGACCGTTGTCATATACGTAGGCGTAGCCCCGGCTCGAGCCGTTCTCGACCACCAGCAAGGAGTGCTGCTCGACCATCACGTGGTGGTCGACACCGTGGCCGGCTCCCCGGGAGGCCCGGTCGATGTCGTCGAGCATGTCGATGTCGGCGGCCGTCCCGTCGCGAAGTCCTGGCACCGCCGGCGGCAGCGCCGAGCGGTTCACACGCCCCCACATGAGCATCGCCGGGTGCACGTCGAAGCCGGCCCACCGGTAGCGACGGATCG
>JACCVZ010000307.1 GCA_013697905.1 Nocardioidaceae bacterium | reverse complement strand
CCGCCACCGACGTCGTGCGCGGGCTCCTTCACGGTGGCACCCGCGGCGGTCACCTCGGCCAGCTTCGCCTCGAGGTCCGGCACGTGCCAGTAGGCCACCGGTGAGGTCATGCCCTGCCGTGCGCCGCCCGGCACCAGCCCGATGTGCTGGCCCTCGACCTCGAAGCCGACGTAGTAGGACTCGTCGGTCTGCGGCGGTGCGCCGAGCAAGGCGGCGTACACCGCCTTGGCCGTCACCAGGTCGGAAACGGGATGCAGCACTGTCTTGATTCCCTGGGTGGAAGAGCCGGTCATGTTCACTCCTGAAGTCGTGGGTCTAGTCGGGTTGTGTGGCTTAAACACGAAAGAGAAGGAGGACCGGGCGGCGCTGACTAGCGTCCACGCACGTCCTCGTGCAACACCCAAGCGAGCATGCCGGCTGCAAACGACGTCGGCGTCGACATCCACGTTTATGCGTGTCATCCAGATAGGATCTACCTCGACAGGATGCCTGACTGCTGATAGAACAGATATATGACAGGTGGACCCCGAGTTCAGCAGCTCGTGGCCGACCTTCGGGAGCGAATCGCTCTCGGTGACTACGGCTTGGAGGGGGCTCTGGAGAGTGAGGCGGAGCTCGGCGCCCGCTACGGGGTCAGCAGGGTCACTGTCCGCCGTGCTCTGGAGAACTTGCGCGACGAGGGTCTGGTCGCCAGCCGCAAAGGCGCCGGTTGGTTCGTGGCTCGAAGCTCGTTCGGCCAGCAGCTCGCCCTTGGCACGTTCCAGCACGCTGAGTCGGCGATCGAGAATGCAGGGGTCACAGTGAGCCGAACCGTGCTCGGGTACGCCTTCGTCCCGTGCCCGGCTTCAGTTGCCGCGGTCTTGGGGCTCGACGCGGAGGAAGAGGCGCTGCGGGTGAGCTCGGTCCGTCGTACTTCGGGGAGCCCTCTCGACGCGGTCGTCGAATGGGTACCGGCCGAGCTTGCCGCACCGATCAGCCGCCAGGACGCCGAGAGTCCCGGCATCTGGGCGTCCATTCTCGGCGAGGGCCATCAGATAGCCCTGGTCCGGCAGAGCATCGCCGCGGTAGAGGCTACCTCCCCAACGGCGGAGAGCCTCGATGTGCCCCGCGGCGCGCCACTCCTCCATATCCGACGCGTCGCCCATGACACCAGCGGAAGCCCCTTGGCGCTGTCGGACCATCGCTACGTCGGACACCGGTTCCGCCTCGACGTCGAGTTTCGCGGCTGGCCGGCCACCAACACGACAGAACCCCCGGGCGTCACCGAGATCCCCACCCGGTCATGAACCACCCTGAGGAGCCTTCATCGTGAGAAAACTGCTCGTCACCGGCGCTGCCGGATTCATCGGAGCGAACTTTGTGCACTACTGGACGAAGACCCATCCGGATGACCAGATTGTGGCCTACGACCTGCTGACCTACGCAGGTTCCGAGGCGAACCTCGAGTCGGTGGTTGACCGGATCACCTTCATCCGAGGCGACATCTGCGATCAGACCAAAGTGGAGGAGGTCCTTGCGCAGCACGGCATCGACGCGGTGGTTAACTTCGCCGCCGAGTCGCACAACAGCCTTGCCGTGCTCGATCCTGGCCGATTCTTCGAGACCAACGTGGTGGGCACACAACGCATGCTGGAGGCCTGCCGTCGCCGTGGTGTGCAGCGCTTCCATCATGTTTCCACCTGTGAGGTGTACGGCGACATGGTTCTCGACGACGAAGGAGCGTTCACGGAGGACTCCCCCTACCGGCCCCGGACACCATACAACGCGTCCAAGGCCGCGGCCGATCATGCCGTCAGGGCCTATCGCGAGACGTTCGGCTTGCCCGTCACGATCACGAACTGCTCCAACAACTACGGGCCCTATCAGTTCCCCGAGAAGGTCATCCCGGTATTCGTCACGAACGCGATGCAGGACCAGCCGCTCCCGGTCTATGCCACCAGCCAGAACCGGCGCGAATGGCTCCACGTCGACGACCACTGCCGTGCCATCGACGCTGTCCTGACCCGCGGGCGAGTCGGCGAGACCTACAACATCGGCTCCGGTCACGAGGCGAGCGTCCAGCAGCTTGCCGACGTCATTCTTCGCATCCTGCACAAGCCCGCGTCGTTGGTGACGACCGTGCCGGACCGGCCCGGCCACGACCGTCGTTACCTGCTCGACTCCGGGAAGGTCCGTGATGAGCTGGGCTGGACTCCCCACGTCGAGTTCGAGACGGGGATCGAAGACACGATCCGCTGGTACGCCGACAACGTGGCCTGGTGGGCACCGTTGCTGGAGCGGCGGCCGGTTGACGAACGAGCCTGGCAGTCCGCCCCGGCCTAGCAGACTGTTGAGTCTGTTAGGGGCTGCTCCAGCCCGTGGAAGTGGTCAACTCCGTGAGCACCACCGGCAGTTCGTCAAGGAGCTCTCGGGCCAGGAACCCGGTCGGTCCCACCCTGGCGGCCAATCGGTCTCCCGCCACGGCATGCAGATGTGTCGCCCAGCACGCGGCCTGCGCCAGAGTCGCGCCCCGGGCGACGAGCCCAGTGACGCTACCGGCCAGCACGTCGCCGCTGCCGGACGTGGCAAGACCGCCGTGTCCAGTTGATGTATGCCAGGTATTGGCGTCGGTGTCGGCGACCACGCCCTGAAGGCTCACGGCAGCACCGTAGCGGCGGGCGATCTCGACGGCAGCTTCAGCCTGCTCCTCAGGCGCCGAGCCGACCTCGGCCTCGAGCAGCATCTCCGCCTCCCCTGGTTTGGGCGTCAGCACGAGCCGACCGGAGAGTCGATCGCTGGCGCCGAGCTCAGCGAGCGCCCCGAGGGCATACGCATCGAGCACGACCTTCGTCTCCTCCCCGAGCAAGGAAGTGAGTCTGCCCAAGAGCTTCGCCGTCTCTTCGCCGTCGTCGAGTCCGGGTCCGATCAGCAGCGCATCCGCGGACGCCACCGAGTCCGCGAGTGCCTTCACACCCTCGCCCCTGACAGCTCCCGCGGATGTCTCGGCGAGACCGGTGACGCCCGCCTCTGGCAACGCGATGGCAAGGCCGACCGCGACCGACTCGCTGGCGCCGAGCGACAGCCGGCCGGCTCCCATCCGCAGCGCCGCCATTCCGGCCAGCAGGACAGCACCGGGAGTGGACCGCGCACCCCCGACGACGAGAACGTCGCCTCGTCCGTACTTGGAGTCGTCGACCCTGGGCAACGGCCACTCCCGAGGAGCGCCGGAGTCAGGACCTCACTGCGGGAGGACATGGGGATCTCCGGGGTGGCGGGTGACCGTGGCCGATTGCTGTTCGAGGTGTGCGATGTCGTTATGCATCTGCAGCTTCCACCAGCCCTGCCCCGATGGCCTCACCAGGCGGGTGACCGAGACGTTGCGCAATGGCTCCGCCTTGGCGGTTGCGAGGACGTCCCCCTCTGACATCCCTTCGCAGACGTAGCGGATCGTCATGATGACGGCGTCGTGGCAGACGATCAGCACACGCCTGTCCTGCTCCCACTGGTCGATGTCGGCCAGCACGCCGCGCACGCGCAGCGCAACATCCGCCCAGGACTCCCCACCGGAGGGCCGATGGTAGAACTTGCCGTGCCAACGCCGCCGGATCGCCTCGTCGGGAAACCTGGCCTCGACACCCTTCGTCGTGAGCAGGTCGAGCACGCCGAGCTCGCGATCACGAAGCCGCTCGTCGACACGGACCGGCAGGTCGAGGCCGGCCCGCTGGAGTGCCAACGTCGCGGTCTCCAGAGCGCGCCGGTACGGCGAGCACCAGACCGAGTCGAAACGTGCCTCAACCGGAGTGTCGCCGAGAGAGGCACCCCAGGCCTTGGCCTGGTCCACACCGGTCGCAGACAACGGGACGTCGGCGTCCCGCATGCCTACTTCGATGACGTCGGCACCTGCGTTGTCAGCTGCCGCAGCGGCCACATTGCCGATGCTCTCGCCGTGTCTCACCAACACCAGCCCGACCGCTCCCATGCCTTCGACCCTAAGGGGAAGGAGGCGATCCCGCGTCACGTCGTGCAGCCAACGACTCGATCAGCCCGTGAGCGCCACGGCCGACTGTCCAGCTTCCACCACGGCGGCTCCCACATCCTCGGCTGCGAACGTCTCCCGTCCGCCGGTCCTGTGATCGATCGCTCGTCCGATCTCGTCGGCATGCTCCGGACACTGATACGTCGATGACGTTGGGACAAGTCGCTGGCTAGGGTCTGGGCATGGCGATCGCGTTGGCCCGGCTGACACCTGGCGACTGGCTGCGGTTGCGTCAGGTCAGGTTGGCGGCGCTCGCTGACGCGCCGGAGGCGTTCGGCTCCACGCTGGCGCGGGAGCGGGACTTACAGGAGAGCGACTGGCGCGCCAGACTCGAGCCGTGGCACGGGCCCAAGTTGCTGGCGACCGAAGATGACACGATCGCCGGCATGGTCGGCTCCTTCACGGACCCTGCCCACGACGACGTGGTCCACCTGGTGTCGATGTGGGTCGCCCCGGCGTACCGGGGCTCAGGTGTGGCGCAGTTGCTGCTGGACGGGTTCGTCGAGGACGCACGGGATGAGGGCAGACATGCTGTCCGACTCACCGTCGTGGAGACAAACCAGCCGGCGCGCCGGCTCTACCGGCGTAACGGGTTCGTCGAGACCGGCGAGACCGAGCCGTATCCCAACCGTGAAGGCGTGCGTGAGATCGTGATGGTGCTGCAGCTCGGCGGCCGCTGAGCGGTCCTCACTCCATGGTGACCGGTGTGCCGTGGTCGCCGACGTCGGCCAGCCGCACCGCGCCCTCGAAACCGGAGCCGTCGCCGGTGGAAATATCGACGGTGAGCTCGGCAACGGGACCACCTGCCGACCGTCGATGACTGAGGCGGCGAACCGCGTGAGGCTGCTGAGGTCGTCGTACTCAGGCCCGTCGTGGGCGACCAGCAGCGGCGTGGGGTGGTCGTCGGTGATGCCGGGAGGCACCCAGAGACGGACCGGCAACTCGCCGATCCGCTCGTCGACGTACGAGAGCTCGCGGATCTCGCCAGCGTCGTCGAGCGCACGCTGCACCCAGCAGGGAGCCGTGTATCCGGGCATCAGCGCGACGCTGCGGTCGCCGAAGGCGGTCTGCACCCGTTCGGGGTTCACCGGATCGCAGATGACGGTCGTCAGACCTGTGCGCTCGGTGACGACACGCCGGTACTCGATCCGGTTGAGCGCTGGTCGTGGCAGCGACAGCGACCATCCCGTCGGCGTACGGCGGAATCGTCGCCGCCCCTCAATCGCGTCGTCGCAGTCGAGTGCGACGCGGGTGAGCCGACGGTCCGCGTCGTCGAGGCTGAAGATCACGGCGTCCTCGGTTACCGACGGCGGTCCCATATCCGACGAGGCTATCGAAGCTCCAGCCCGCACCGGGCCCAGGAGGCCGATATGTGCCCGATTTCGGGCAAGTTGTTGCGGAAACGCGCCATCGGCGCCACGATCTTCACGTGCACGACGCAGATCTGGTCCAGCGGGTGGCTGCCAGCACGGGTCTCAGCCAGGCCGACGCCGCTCGGGTGGTGGCGGACGTAGTGGCCTTCTTCGCCGAGCCTCCCGAACACTTCGTACGCCGGCGGCACGCGGACCTGAAGACGTACGGCATGAAGAACCCGGAGATCTTCGCCCTCATCGGCACGGAGCTCGGTGACCGCGTCGTCGCCGCCCCTGCCCTCTCCGACCGGCAGCTGCGCCGGATCGTCTACGGCTGAAGGAGTACCGCACATGTGTGGAATCGTCGGGTACATCGGCACCGCGCCGGCTGCACCGCTGCTGATCGAAGGACTCAGTCGGTTGGAGTACCGCGGCTACGACTCGGCCGGGATCGCTATCCTCGGGCCAAGCGGGATCCGAGTGACCAAGAAGGCCGGCCGAGTCCGTGACCTCGAGGAGTCGCTGCCGAAACGGCTCACCGGCAAGGTCGGCATCGGGCACACCCGCTGGGCGACCCACGGTGCCGCCACCGACGACAACGCGCACCCCCACAGCGACGCGACCGGCAAGGTCACCGTCGTGCACAACGGCATCGTCGACAACGCGGCGACGATCCGGGACCGGCTGAGCGATCAAGGCGTCGAGTTCAGTTCGGAGACCGACACCGAGGTCATCGCGCACCTGATCGGTCGATCGGGCGCCGACACCCTAGAGGAAGCGGTGCTCGAGGCGCTGGAGGCCGTCCACGGCACCTATGGCCTCGCCGTACTGCATGCCGACCACCCGGACCGGATAGTGGTTGCCCGCAACGGCTCACCGCTGATCGTGGGAGTCGGCGACAAGGAGATGTACGTCGCCAGTGACGTGGCTGCGTTGGTCCGCTACACCCGCCAGGTCGTCTACCTCGACGACGGTGAGCTGGCCACCGTCACAGCGGGTGGGTTCACAACGTTCACATTCGACCGGCAGCAGACGCACAAGAGCCCGACCACGGTCGACGTCAGCGCCGAGGACTACGACACGGGCGAGCACAGCCACTTCATGCGCAAGGAGATCCTCGACCAGTCCGACGCCGCCGGGCGCGTCGTGCGCGGCCGGCTGGACGAGCGGTTCGGCACCGCCCATCTCGGCGGGCTCAACCTCGACGCTCGCGCCAGCCGTGCCATCCAGCGGGTCAAGATCCTCGGCTGCGGGTCGGCCTACTACGTCGGCCAGCTCGGCGCGGGTCTCGTGGAGGAGCTGGCCAGGATTCCCGCCGACGCCGAGCCGGCGTCGGAGTTTCGCTACCGCAACCCGGTCATCGAGCGAGACACGCTCTATGTCGCGGTCAGCCAGTCCGGCGAGACGATCGACACCTTGCTTGCCGTGCAGGAGATCAAGCGCAAGGGTGGCCGGGTCATCGGCCTCATCAACGTCGTCGGCTCGACGATCGCCCGCGAGTGCGACGGCGGCATCTACCTGCACGCCGGCCCCGAGGTGGCGGTGGCGTCGACGAAGGCGTTGACGAACATGGCGATCGGGTTCGCGTTGCTCGCGCTGCACCTGGG
>JACCVZ010000097.1 GCA_013697905.1 Nocardioidaceae bacterium | reverse complement strand
GGGGCTCATGCCGACGCAGCCGTGCGAGACGTTCTCCACTCCCTGCGAGGACACCGACCACGGCGCGGCGTGCAGGAACTCCCCGGTGAACGTGACGCGCTGGGCGTACTCGACCCTCGGGATGTTGTAGTACTCGGGGTCGTCACGCTCGATGCCGACGGTCGCTGCGTCCATCCGCTTGCTCTCGAACTTCTCGACGATCAGCTTGGTGCCGCTGCGTGTCTCGTAGCCCCTCTTGCCGCCGGTGATGGCAATGGTCCGGGCGAGCGACCCGTCGACGAAAACCCCCATCTCGTCGGTGCGCATGTTTGCCTTCATCACGACCGCTTGGCCGATCTTGAAACTCATTGCACGGTCCATCTGACCGTAGATGCCGTTGCCAGCGTCGAGGCTGTTGACCGAGAGATCGACGTCGACCGTGGTGCCGGGGCGCCAGTACGACGCCGGGCGCCAGTGCGCCTCGGAGTCACTCATCCAGTGCCAGCTGCCGCGCTGCTCGGGGTTGGACGTGACCGACATCTGCTTCTCGAAGGCAGCGTGACGGGTGACCGGCACGTCGAACTGCACGATCACCGGCATACCGACGCCGACGGTCTCGCCGTCGAGCGGGATGATGTTGGCGTAGGTCTGGTGGGCGAGCGTGAGCCCGGTGGTCGTGAAGGGCATCCGCTGCTTGGCCACCAGGCCGTCTGCGTCGTTGGCCCGGCTCGCCACGACGTACGACGTGGCGGGTTCCAGCAGCTCGTCGGCTGTCCAGGCGGTCTTGTCGTCGCTGTACGACCCGCTGACCGTCTCCCCCTTGTGCACGCGCATCACGACGGAGTCGAAGGTTCCGTTGGCTACCTTGACCGTCACGGGTGTGTCGACGGCGACATCCTTGGCGCTGACAGACACGTTGCTGCTGATCTGCGCCACCGACGTAGGCGGGGCTTCCAGCTTCTGCTCGCCGGTGTCACCGGAGCTGTCGGCAGGAGTGCTGGCAGGGCTGTCACCTTGTCGATCGGCCGCTTGGCGTTCAGTGGAGTCACCGCTACAGCCGGCGAGCGCGAGGCTGAGCACCAGCACCGCCGAAGCGGCGACGGGCAGCCTGGATCGGGTCCCGCAGGGGGGCATGGGTGACTCCTTCGAAGCGTGACGGTCGCTCCAGGGTAACAAGCCGGAGCGGTCCCAAGAAACGCCGACGCGGTGACCCACCTCACGAGACATGCTGCGATGACGCAAGAAGTCAGTGCGCGTGCTCACCGCGGTAGAACTCGAACACCCACCCGACGAGCGTGATGCTCCCGACCCCGGCACCGATGATGAAAAGCCACCAGCCGAAGACCACTCCAAGGACGCACACGGCTAGCGCGGCGGCGCACCACAATGGCCACCACGAGTACGGCGGGAAGAAACCCAGCTCCCCTGCGCCGTCGACCACCTCGGCGTCCTGCCGGTCCTCCGGCCGCGGATCCATCTTGTTGGCGTGGAAGCCCAGGTAGAACGTGACGAGAGCGGTCAGACCGGTGGACATGACCAGCGCCGCGGTACCGGTCGGGTCATGGGACAAGAACCAGTACGTGGGGGCCACCACGGCGAAGAAGATTGCATTGATGCCGAAAATCCAGGCTTCGTTCTTCACCGACGGCCCTCCTCGTCACGGCGGCCGGGGTGGTCGTGTGTGTCGTCGTCGACCTGCTCCCTGAGGTAGCCTTCCCTTCCGGTCATGTCCGCCGTATCGGCGGCGTCGCCTTCGCGGTTGAGGTTGTCGTTGTGCTCGAGCTCCATCAGCGCGATCTCCGGGTGGTGCAAGTCGAAGGCGGGGCTCTCCGACCGGATCCGTGGCAGCGCCGCGAAGTTGTGCCGCGGCGGCGGACAGGACGTCGCCCACTCAAGGGAGCGCCCCCAGCCCCACGGGTCGTCGACCAAGACCTTCGGTCCCTGACGTGACTTCCAGACGTTGTACAGGAAGGGCAGCGTCGACGCGCCCAGGATAAACGCACCGATGGACGAGACCTCGTTCAAGGTGGTGAAGCCATCGGTGGGCTTGTAGTCGGCATACCGACGGGGCATGCCCTCAGCTCCGAGCCAGTGCTGCACCATGAACGTCGTGTGGAAGCCGACGAACAACAACCAGAAGTGGATCTTGCCGAGCCTCTCGTCGAGCATCCTTCCGGTGATCTTGGGCCACCAGAAGTAGAAGCCGGCGAACATCGCGAACACCACCGTGCCGAACACGACGTAGTGGAAGTGAGCCACCACGAAGTATGAGTCGTTGAGCTGGAAGTCCAGCGGAGGCGACGCCAAGATGACGCCGGTCAGCCCGCCGAACAGGAACGTGACGAGGAAGCCGACCGCCCAGAGCATCGGGGTGTCGAACGACAAGGAGCCGCCCCACATCGTGCCGATCCAGTTGAAGAACTTCACCCCGGTGGGCACAGCGATGAGGAACGTCATGAACGAGAAGAAGGGCAGGTCGACTGCACCGGTCGTGAACATGTGGTGCGCCCACACCGAGACCGACAGCGCAGCGATGGCCAGCGTCGCACCCACCAAGCCGATGTAGCCGAAGATCGGCTTGCGGCTGAAAACGGGCAAGATCTCGGTGACGATGCCGAAGAACGGCAAGGCGATGATGTAGACCTCTGGATGCCCGAAGAACCAGAAGAGGTGCTGCCACAGGATCGGCCCACCGTTGGCTGTGTCGAAGATGTGAGCACCCAGCGCGCGGTCGGCCTCGAGCGCCAGCAGCGCCCCGGCGAAGATCGGGAAGGCGATGAGCACCAGCAGCGACGTCACCAAGATGTTCCAGGTGAAGATCGGCATCCGGAACATGGTCATCCCGGGCGCCCGCATGCAGAAGACCGTGGTGACGAAGTTGACCGCACCGAGGATGGTGCCCAGACCGACCATCCACAGGCCCATCACCCACAGGTCACCACCGATGCCGGGCGAGCTAACAGCGTCCGACAACGGCGTGTAGGCGTACCAGCCGAAGGCCGCGGCGCCACCCGGCACCAAGAACCCCGAGACGGTGATCAGGCCGCCGAACAGGAACAACCAGTAGCTGAACATGTTCAGCCGGGGAAACGCTACGTCCGGAGAGCCGATCTGCAGCGGCATGATGCAGTTGGCGAAACCGACGAACAGCGGCGTCGCAAAGAGCAACAACATGATCGTGCCGTGCATGGTGAAGAGCTGGTTGTAGACATCGTCGCTGACAACCTGGTTCCCGGGCCGAGCAAGTTCGGCGCGGATCAGCATCGCCATCAGTCCCGCCAGCAGGAAGAACGCGAAT
>JACCVZ010000062.1 GCA_013697905.1 Nocardioidaceae bacterium | reverse complement strand
ACCATCTGCGGGATGGGGTGCTCGATGAGTGCCCGCCCGGTGTCACGGTCACCCGTCACAACGTTGAACACGCCCGGAGGGAAGAACTCTTGCGCGATCTCGCCGAGCAGCAGGGTCGATGCCGGTGTGGTGTCGGAGGGCTTGATCACGAGGGTGTTGCCTGCCGCCAACGCCGGGGCGACCTTCCAGATCGCCATCATGAGCGGGTAGTTCCACGGCGTCACCTGGGCGACGACACCGATCGGCTCGCGCCTGACGTACGACGTGTGGCCGGCCAGGTACTCGCCGGCCGAACGGCCTTCGAGCACGCGGGCGGTACCGGCGAAGAAGCGCACCTGGTCGATCGCCGGCGGCAGCTCCTCGGTCTTGGTGAAGCCGAGCGGCTTGCCGGTATTCTCGCTCTCGACGGCGACGAACTCGTCGGCGCGTTGCTCCAGTGCGTCGGCCAGTTTGAGCAGGGCCCGTTGCCGATCGGCCGGCGTCGCGTCGCGCCAGGTCTCGTAGGCTCCCGAGGCGGCCCGCATGGCACGGTCGACGTCTTCGCTACCCGAGACCGCGGCCTGCGCGAAACCCTCCTCGGTGGAGGGGTTGACCAGCGTGGAGGTCTTACCGTCCGCGCTGT
The DNA here is from genome assembly GCA_013697905.1 of Nocardioidaceae bacterium. GTDB lineage: Bacteria > Actinomycetota > Actinomycetes > Propionibacteriales > Nocardioidaceae > JACDHG01. Next base: position 4,095 of record JACCVZ010000062.1, on the reverse strand, counting down.
CGACGTACTCGCCGTTGATGAGGTTCTGCAGTGTCCGCGTAGTCATCGACAACCCCTTAGTTGGTCTGTCGCCACAATCGATGGGTCAACCTGATTCGTAGGCAAAACTAGTGCTGAGCCACCGATTACGCCAGCGCAGGCTCCAATTCCGACGTATTTCGTTGAGATCGGCCCCGACAATCTCCGAGCCGGTGCGGGCGCTCGGCGCCGGACGATCCCGTTCCCCTATCTTGGGAGGCACCGCCACGTCGTCTGAGACCGGGAGTTTTTCGTGTCCACGTCCGCCGCCCCTTCGGCACCCCTCGACCTGTTCGGCATCGACGCGCTCCTCGACGAAGAGGAGCTGGCGATCCGCGACACCGTCCGCCGCTACTGCGACGACAAGATCCGCCCCCATGTCGCCGACTGGTTCGAGGCGGCGCAGATCCCGGCGCGGGAGCTGGCCAAGGAGCTCGGGTCGCTGGGCCTGTTCGGTATGCACCTGCATGGTTACGGTTGTGCGGGGACCAGCGCGACGGCGTACGGCCTCGCGTGCATGGAGCTCGAGGCCGCTGACTCCGGCATCCGCAGCCTGGTGTCGGTGCAGGGGTCGCTGGCGATGTACGCCGTCTACCGGTTCGGCAGCCAGGAGCAGAAGGACCGTTGGCTGCCCCGGATGGCCACCGGCGAGGCGATCGGCTGCTTCGGGCTGACCGAGCCGGACTTCGGGTCCGACCCCAGCGGCATGCGAAGCCGCGCCAGGCGAGACGGCACCGACTGGGTCCTCAACGGCACGAAGATGTGGATCACCAACGGCTCGATCGCCGACGTCGCGGTGGTGTGGGCGCAGACCGACGACGGGATCCGCGGCTTCGTTGTGCCGACTGACGCTCCAGGCTTCTCGGCGCCGAAGATCACCCAGAAGATGTCGTTGCGCGCTTCTGTCACCAGCGAGCTCGTCTTTGAAGATGTCCGGCTCCCTGCGTCAGCGATGTTGCCGAGCGCGACCGGGTTGGGCGGCCCGCTCTCGTGCCTGTCCGAGGCGCGCTTCGGGATCGTGTTCGGCTCTTTGGGCGCGGCCCGCGACTGCCTCGAGACCACCATCGCCTACGCCCAAAGCCGGCAGGTGTTCGAGAGGTCGCTGGCGTCGTACCAGCTGACGCAGGCGAAGATCGCGGACATGACGCTCGAGCTCGGCAAGGGCATGTTGTTAGCGCTGCACCTCGGCCGTATCAAGGACGACGGCAAGATCCGCAACGAGCAGGTCAGCCTTGGCAAGTTGAACAACGTCCGCGAGGCCATCAAGATCGCCCGGCAGTGCCGCACGATCCTGGGCGCGAACGGTGTCACACTCGAGTACCCGGTGATCCGGCACGCGAACAACCTCGAGTCGGTGCTGACGTACGAAGGCACGTCCGAGGTTCACCAGCTCATCATCGGCCAAGCCGTCACCGGCGAGAGCGCGTTCCGCTGACCGACTTGTCAGGGTCTACCGGACACCTGCACGCGAGCGCCACCCTGACAACTCGGTTTGTGGTCAGCCGCGTCGCGCTGGAGGCATCCACCGGCGTACGCCGACCGCGACCGCCGCGACAGGCAAGCCGAGAAGCGCCACCAACGTGGGCACGGACGCAACCTGGGCCGCGCCGACGAACGTCGCGTACACAGCAAGGGCGACCACCTCGGTGGCCAGCCCATGCACCGACGTCACGGTTGCCCGGGCGGGACCGGTGATCGTCTCCTGCAGGCGCGCCTCGCTGATGATCATCGCGTTGTTCAACAGCCCGTAGCCGACGCCGATCGCCACGAACCCGGCCCAGGGCTGGATCAGCGCGCCGCCCGAGATCAGCGCCCCACCCACCGCCACCACAACCGCCATGATGGTCGGCGCCATCGTGGCAGCCCGACCCGCCAGCGCCGTCCCGATCGCCTGTCCGACGATGGTGATCCCAACCAACACAGCGATCTGCGGGACCGCGACGCCGTATTCCCGGGCCACGAGCGGGAAGTACTCGTCGTAGGCGGTGAGTCCGACCAGGACCGACGAGACCAGCACGACCCGGCGCACGTCGACCGCGGTGGCGGCTTCGCGCAGCCCGCTGCGAAGCATGGCGAAGTACCGGGTGCAAAGGCTGGCGCTGGCGACGAGCGCCGCGCCAGGATGCACGGAGCCCGCGGTCGTTTCGTCGTCATCGACGTCGGACACCGGGACCGACGCCCCGTTGCCGGCAACCGGCAACGTGGCAGCAAGCATGCCCTGGACTCCGGCGATGGCCACGCTGGTCCAGCCGACCAGCGGATAGCCCCCGAGTGCGAACAGCGGCGCTGCCGCCACCGATGCGACCAGGTTGGCGACCATCGCCGCCGACTGGCACCGCCCGAGCACCCGGGCGAACTCTCCGGCCGCATCGAACCGCGCGAGCTCGTCGTACAGCAAGGACTCGAACGTGCCGGACATCATCGCGCTGCTCAGTCCCCAGAGCACGAAGCCTGTCGCGAAGCCGGCGTACGTCGGCGCCACCATCCAGCTGGCGAACGCGGCTGCGTACACCAGCGCGCTGGCCACGAGGAGACTGCGACGGTTGCACGTGTCGGCCCACGCACCCGAGGGCACCTCGAAGAGGAAAGAACTCAGCGACCAGGCGATGAACAGGCTGGACAACTCAGCGACCGGAACTCCGTGGTCCTCGAACAGCAGGGAGTAGACGCTGTAGAGCGGGACCAGGTCGCGTGAGGCGTAGTAGGCGATGAAGCGCGGCGCGAAGCCGCGCGCAGGGACCTAGCTCTGATCACGTGCAAAGTGCATGCGATGACTGTAGGCAAGCCGGGCAGGCGTGTCGAGCCCTTGGGCGCTTTGTCAGCGGCGGTCTCGGCGCTAACGACCCTGCAGCAGCGGCCCTGACGGGTCGTGGTCGAGGCCGCCCCGTTTGCGCACCGCCATCCCCGACAACGCCTCGAGGACGACGCGGTTGGCGAGGTACGCCGTGATCTCGGCATGGTCGTACGGCGGCGACACCTCCACCACGTCCATACCGACGACGGGGAGCTCGACGCAGATGCGTCGGACGGCGTCGAGCAGCTGACGCGACGACAGGCCTCCTGGCTCTGGCGTTCCGGTACCTGGGGCGTGGCCGGGATCGCACACGTCGACGTCGACGGACAAGAAGACGCCGTCGCAGTCGTCGAGAGCGATGTCGAACGACTCGGTGAGACAGTCGTCGAGCCCGCGCGCGACGATCTCGCTCATCTCGTACGAGCGCATGTCTTGCTCGGCCATCCAGGCCAGGGTCTCTGGGCCTGGCCAGTAGCCGCGCAGCCCCAGCTGCAGGAAGCGGTCGCCTCGCAGGGCACCGGACTCGATAAGCCGACGCATCGGTTGTCCGTGACCGTACAGGGATCCGAACTCGATGTCGCCGGTGTCGGCGTGGGCGTCGAAATGGATCATCGAGACGCGGCCGAAACCAAGGTGCCGAGCAACGCCGGTCGCGTCCGGCAGGGCGATCGAGTGATCACCTCCCAGCACGAGCGGGATCGCACCGCTGGCGGAGATGGCGTAGACAGCTTCCTCCACAGCAGAGAGCGACCGTTCGATCTCCCCCGGCGCCATCTCGACGTCGCCGGCGTCGACCACGGTCACATCGCGCAGCCCGTCGACCCGCAACGCCAGGTGCGGTCGCGACCCGTCGTGGGCCAGGTAGCAGGCCTGACGGATGGCCATCGGACCGAAACGGGTGCCGGGGCGGTGCGAGGTGCCGCCGTCGTACGGCGCCCCGAGGACCACGACATCCGCGTCTGCGAGACTGCCGGGGTCGGCAAGGTCGACCGCCGGTACGCCGAGGAACGTGTAGTCGGGCCCGAACTGGGCGCCATACCTGGCCATGGCCCATCCTGACCCATGCCGCCGCGACGAGCCACCCGCCTCGGACGGGGCGCTGACCGCGCCGCCACGAACTCCTCGAACGGCGCACGGGTGTCCACGCAGACATCTTGGGCCACCACGCCCCCCTCTTGTCGCTCCGCACATCGCCGTACGTCGGAACCGCGGCCTCGCCTGGCGTCGACGTCCCCATCGGCTCCTCACCTCACGGTCCTGCGGTACTCGAGTCGAGCGTGTTT